>JBAZRS010000001.1:0-39164 GCA_041662825.1 Victivallales bacterium
GACGGCCAGAAGATGAACACGCAGGAAAAGCAGTTTGCGCAGTCCCTGGCATGGGACAAGGAAAGCCTGGCAAAGCGGCTCGGAGAAGAAAGATACAGAACGGATCAGATGATCGGCGCGGCAGGGACGGGAGATCGGAACGCAACCTTTTCAAACCTATTGAACTCGGCGGCGACGCTGGGTCAAATAGGTTTGCTTAAAAAATACGGTTATTTCGACAGGAGGGTATGATGGCCGTTTTATCTTCCATCCCGTTTTTATCACAGGCTCGCAGGATCAGCCAGCTAAGAGGCGTTCCGTTTCAGAACCGGGACGCGCTGAATATACAGGGCGCATGGTTGCAGAACGCCGGGGATCAGGCCATTGAGGACCGGGCCTTAGCGACGCAGGAAAAGCAGTTTGCGGAAAGCCTTGCATCCTCGAAAGAGAACCTTGCGGCTCAGTTAGGAGAGTCCAGATATCAGACCGACAAGCAGATCGAGGCCGGGAAAGAATCAGCAAGTAAAGGCATGACCTCAAATCTGCTATCCACCGGCGCGAGCCTTGTGGGAACCTATCTGATGTCAAAGGGCCTGCCTTCTCTTGGATTATTGGGGGCCAGCGCAGCTCCGGCAGCATATAGCGCGACACCCGCCATTGTGGGTTCCGGGGCAACGGTAGCAGCGCCGACGGTGGCAGCAACCGGGGCAGAAACCGCGGCGGCAACCGGGGCCGGTGCCGGAATGGGCGTAAGCTCACTATACGCGGGGGTTCCTGCCCTTGCGATTGCGGCAGGCCATACACTTGCGACGATTGCCAAAAAGAACTTTGCGGGCGGGGATGCCATAAATTACGAACCAAACGCCATGAGATATTTTCAAGAGGACTACCGCAGATGGTCCGACATGCGAAGGGCGGAAGGCAAACCAGTGCCGTCCTTTAATGAATTTGCAACAAAGATCGGCGGACCACTCCGGGAAGGCTACAAGGACATAGATACCATCCCGCGCACCATGTATGGATCGGCCTATGAACGTGCGGAAGAGGGATTCATGCCCTTCAGCCCGTACAATATCAATGAAAAATTAACACCGGATGAATATGAAAAAAGGTCTTCACTTCTCAGTGAGATAGGAGGTCTATAAAATGTCAAATCCTTATTCGACAGGGACATGGATGCCGGACTTTTCAAAAACCATTTTGCCTATCGCTGGAATGGTTATGAACCGACAATCTCATCTTGACGACATAGATATGCGAAAACAGGCGCTGCAACAGGCGGCAAATCAGTTCAATGTGACCAGCGCAGAGGCGGCAAGGGGGCATGATCTCACGGCAGAGGGGCAGAACCTTCAAGCCTTTGGAAACCGGACGCCACAGCCGGGGGCAATGTCATTAAAGCAGCAGGAGTTAATGACGAAAACCGATCCTGACAAGATGATTTTCAATCCCTCTGACATGGTGAAAATCAACGTCGCCACGCAAAAGAAATTTGGAAAGGCCGTTTCCGATGCGCTGAAGCCTGTGTTTGAATACGGCAACAGCATTGCGGAGAAACCGACATCGACACGGGCCGATGCGCTCGTAAATATGAAAGGCGTTTGGCCGCAGCTACGTGAAGAGGTCTTGAATAATCTGAAAAAGGTTGATCCGTCAAAACTCAGCATGCAGGAACAGGAACAGTTTTATCAATACATGGATGCGATCACCTACGACAAGACCGGGGAGCTGCATCTTGACAAGGGATTTTTCTCAAATACCGCAAAGGCGATTCAAGACCGGGAGGCGAACACACGCGCCGCCCTGCAAGCAAATAAACCTGATTTTTCTCATAATGTGATTGAGGTCCCGACACCGGACGGAAAAAGCGCACAAAAATTTCAATATAATACAGTAACAAAACAATACGACATTCCCATTGGGACGGGGCCATATCTTGTTAAAAGTCAGGTCCCCAATGTAAACGTCAAGGTGAACGCCCCCGATAATAATCAGGTTGAAACCCTTGCAAGGGGTATTCTTGACGGTTCCGTTGATCCGAATGGAATCTCTAAGCGGGGCAATTTGCAAGGCTCTGTCTGGACCAGAGTAAAAGAGATCGACCCGACATTTAATATTGTGAAGGCTGGCGCTGGCGCTAAGTTTGAATCGGCCAGCCCTACAATGCAGACGAAAGCATTATTGAACGCCATAGACCCGTTGTTGGATAATCTTAAAAAGGCCGGCGAGAAACTCACGGACACAGGAAGCCCGGCCCTTAATGCTCCGATGCAATGGGCACAGAAGAACATCTTGCCTGACCAATTAGGCGGCGTAGATGTAACGGCATTTGACAACCTCAGGGATGACACCATTGCAGAGGTTGAACGCGGACTTCTGAATACGGGCGTTCTTTCTGACAGCAAGTATTTACGGGCCGTCAAAAACCTGAATACAGCGCAAACCCAAAAACAGCGAATGGCAGCGATTGATAATATCAAAATCGTTATCAAGGCACGACTTGAATCGTTGGCATCGGGACCGAATGCACCGGCCCAGGGCGGAACACCACAGCGCAGGGCAACCGATAAAACAGACGATCCGCTCGGAATCAGGAGATAAACGATGAATATTTCCGAAATCAGACAAAAATATCCACAATATAACGATATGTCTGACCGCCAGATTGCAGAGGGAATGCACAAAGCGCATTACTCGGATATGTCATTTCGGGAATTTTCACAGAAGATCGGATTTAATGAACGAGTGGCGCAACCGGCAGCCCCAGAAGAAAAAGGATTTGCCAGCAATGTCAATGAGGCACTTGTTAAACGCGGCGTAAATATATCTGACGAACTGACCCCGGCAACCGATGAAGGAATCGGCACAACCCTATTGAAAGCACCTGAAAGGGCGCTCAGAACGACAGGACAGATTGCGGGACTTGTCGGCGACGTTGGAGGGGAAGCCATAAAGAGCATTTACAAAACCGTCATGCCGGAAGGCGCACAGGAATCTATAAAGACGAGCGTCAAGGACATCCTTAAAACTCCGATTGGAGAAATGGGCGTCAATGCAGCGAAATCAGGTTATGAGGCATATCAGGGATTCAAAAAAGAATATCCGAATGTTGCCAAAGACCTTGAGGCCACCGTGAATATTGCAACCCTATTTCCTATTGGCAAGGCGGCAAAGGGAGCGGCGGCGGCGGGCAAGGAGGCCGTGAATATCGGCCGGGATGTTATGACGATAGTAAAGGCAAAGACGCCCTCCATGCTTGACAAGGAACTGACCACGGCAATTACAAAGGGGATTGAAAAATCAATCAGACCCACCGTGGTAGGGAAGCGAACCGCCTCACAAATGAAGAACTATTTTGACAGGGCAAAAACCGCCGTCAAGACCATCATCGAAAATAAAGATAATCTCATGCTATCAGACGCTGAAGGCGGTATCGTCAAGGGATTGCCGAAAACAATAAAGCAATTTTCCGAGGCCATAGAACAGACAAAACGATCCGTTTTTAAACAATATGACGACATGGCAAGGACGGCAGGCGGCAAGGGTGTTGAGGTTGATCTATCCCCCGCAGTACGTGAGCTGGAATCGCTGGGCGGCAATAAAGTCCTGACCGACATGAGCCCAGAAATAGCCGAATACGCCTTGAAGCGGGCGGAGGCGCTGTCAAGCCGTGGCGTTTATACGACCGCAGAGGCGCAGGACGCCATTACACACCTGAATAAAAGCCTCGAATCGTTTTATAAAAATCCATCCTATGAAACAGCAAACCGCGCTGGTGTTGACGCCCTCATTGTCAACAACATCCGAAAGTCTCTGGATAATGCCATTGAGGGAGCCGCAGGGCAGGGCTATCAGGACTTAAAGCGAACATACGGGGCATTGAAAGCCCTTGAAAAAGACGTCTCACATAGGGCTGTTGTGGATGCCCGGAAAAACGCAAAGGGACTTCTGGATTTTACCGACGTCCTGACATCCGGTGAACTCCTCGGCGGATTATTGACCATGAATCCCACAATGGCCGCAACCGGCTTTTTTGGAAGGATGGTCAAGGGATTCTATAAGCGACTGAACGACCCAAACCGTACCGTCAAGGGGATGTTTGCCGATGCTGAGGCTATCATAAACCGCAAACCAGTGAGGGCAGCAGACATGCGAAGCGCCACCGGAAGGGCGGTAGGCGCGTTTCTTTCACCAGCAGACGAAACCATCACGGCGGGCACCGGACGCATGGGGCCGATACCGGCGGGGGCAAACGCAGAGCGTGGATTAGGACCTGTCCGAAGTGGCATAGCTCAGGGCGAACCATACGGACCATCTTCGGCGCGACTTGTAAGCCCGAAGCAATTACCGGCAGGCCAGGGCTTTGAATTGAGGCAATCAGACATCATCGATGTTCCTTTTACTTCAAGGGAAAGGCCCACGCTGAGACTTCCCGATGCCGAACAACGATCAGCGCCGAAACTGTTACCAGCGGGACAGGGATTTGAACTTGTCAAACAGAAAGCAGCAACGGACACGGTAAAGCAACAGGCAAAGGAAGCCGCAAGCATCGAAACATGGTTGCAGAAAAACAAGGCCATGAAGGGAACGCCCATGTATCGGGAAAACGAGGCGGCGGCGAAAATAGCAAAACAGAAAATGACCACAGGCGGACCACAGGGTGTAATTGGATACATTAAAGAAATGGGCGGCATGGACCTGTCAAGAGATTATAGGCAAATAGGTGAATATCCAGACCTAAAAAGAGTCCACAAAAAAGGCGCAAAAGGCCCGGATGAATGGGCGAATATTCTAAAAGACGAAGGCTTTGTCGGCTTTGATTCCGGCGATGATCTTGTTGAAATGATAAAAGAGGGCAAGGCAAGAAATATCTTTACTCCTGAAAAACGGGATGCTAAAATACAATCACAAATAAGGAAACTTGAAAATGAAAACATCGCTAATCAGCTCGCCACCCTTGCAGAAAAAGAAGGAATTGACGCCAGAGCAGCAAGAGAAATTCTACCAACTCACCAAAAACGCCTTATTGACGAGATTACAACAGAAGGGCTTATTGACCCCGCAAACGAAGAAGCCGCATTAAAAGAAATTAGCGACTTTTTCGGATCAGCAGCAAAACCATCAAAGAAAAAACCAAAAGTAATAATCAAGGGAAACGCACGCCTTGAGGCACCCGGAAACATATCTATGTCCGGGAAAAGGTAACGGTATAATTATGCAAACAAAACAGACATATTCTAAGGAGGGCAAGATGAAAAAGATTTTCTGCATAGCGGCAATCCTGTTGATGCTGGCGGGTTCTGCATGGGGTATCGAATGGAACCGGCACAGCGAACAGACGGCAACGGCGGCCATTACAACGGCATCGGGGTATTTCGGCGGCGTCATACTCGCCACGGACGGCACCAACAACGTCACGATCAGCGTCTATGACAACGCATCGGCGGCCAGCGGGACTAAATTGCTACCGACGACGGTTGTCACGACATCGGCGGCGAATCGCTCAACGGCGATTGACGTCAATCCCGCAGTAAGGTTTTACAACGGAATCTATGTTGAAATCACCTGTGCCGGGACGGTAACTTATCACGTGCATTATGTGAACGATTAAGGGGGATGCCATGAAAAAGCGAATCATTTTAACATCGATCATCCTTGTGATGCTGACGGCGTTTTTCGCCACAGCGGGACCGCGAATCACGCAACAGAACAGCTATGCTCCGGGATCCGTGGCGATCACCGGCGGGACGATTACCGGCCTAACAAATCTTGTTTCTTCGGGCGGATCGCTTTCCGGGTTCACCTTATTGAGCGGCAACACGATCACGGGAACGGGACTCGCGCCCTCGAAGGCTGTTGTAACAAACGCATCGAAAAACCTCGCCTCGTCTGACGACATAACGGCTTTCGTAACTGCGGCATCGGCTACCACAGCCGGGAAGGTTGAACTTGCCACAGAAGCTGAGGCCATTTTGACGTCGATGAATACGGTGGCCGTTACCCCTGAAGGGCTTGTCGGCAAGCTGGCATCTCCGGGCGCCATAGGGGGCACCACGGCGGGAACGCTCAGATATATATTGGATGAAGATGTTGTAACTTCATCTTCGACCCTGACGGTCAATCAGGTTAGTGGGGCGCTGATTAACAATTATGGTCAGGCCGACGACACGGTTATCTACCTTCCCACGGCGGCGGCGGGTTATAACTTCACGGCAATTATCGGTCAGACCGTGGCAAAGTATTTGCGCATCCGGGCAGGCGCGGCGGATAAAATATATCTGGACGGCGCGGCGGGCAACGACTCCGGGTATGTTTATGTGTCTTATACCACCATCGGTAACGCCCTGTCCTGTGTAGCATTCCAGACAGACGCTTATGATTGGTACTGCGCGACAATATCCGGGGCGTGGGCGGCAGGAGGTCCGTAACTATGAGAACACGAATTTCAATAGCGATTGCGGCGTTATTTCTGTTTATATCGACTGAGGCGCTGGCGCTGCCGTTTGCAAGGGTAGGCATACGACCCGAGACAGCCACCCAGCGGAATAGAATTATCGCAGACGGGGGCACCATCATTGATCTGAATTTTACAAATACCTTTATTCGCAGAACGAAAGAGCTTGGTATCTACACCTCCTGCAAGTTTTTAGGCGATGCTAATATGGCCTACAAACAAGGAGCCACAGGGGTTACTACATTCTACGACAAATCGGGGACTGGCAATGATTTAGTGCAGGGTACGGCGATTAATCAACCCACCTGGACGGCGGGTCAGCAAAACGGAAGGGCCGGGATAGTTTTTGATGGTTCAAGATGGGTAGCAAAGACCCTTGTTGCTGCCGTGGATATGCCGTTTACGATAATTTCCGTATCGAAAGTAACAACATTTGAGGATTACGGCATTGTATATGCGGCTACTGGTTCCGCTGGCCCCCAATTATTTTCGTTCGTCGCGCCCTCATTGTCTCTAAGCGATGGCTCCACAGTAGCCACTGGCATCACAACGACTCAATATGATTTAATCACCACAGAATGGAACGGGGCTACATCGAAACTGGCTGTTAATGGAGCGGCATACAGCAATGTAAATGTTGGCACCAATCACAGTTCGGCCACTGCATTGTCTATTGGAGCATATACAACGCCCGCTTATGGACTAAAAGGAGGCGTGACATCACTGTTTCTTTTTAGCGGCTCCCTTACTACGGCTCAAAAAGTTGCAATGGAAAATTTGGTAAATTCTTACTACCAAATATATTAGGAGTATTATGAGGTTACAGGATTTAACAGGTAAACGTTATGGGAGGTTGACCGTAAAAAGTCGTGATACGAATTGCGGCAAGCATGTCAAATGGGTTTGTCTTTGTGATTGCGGAAATGAAAAAACAATTTTTGCCATGAACCTAAAACGGGGCCTTACAACTTCGTGTGGTTGCTTTCGTAAAGAGAATATCCACAACCCCCTTAAACATGGTCTTACCGGTACCCGTATTTACAATATTTATCATGGCATGATTGCCCGATGTTGCTCAATTCAAGAAAATAATGAGGCATATCCCTATTATCGTGGAAAGGGGATTGAGGTTTGTAACGAATGGCGTTCAGACATTAAAAACTTTTATTCATGGGCTATGGCGAATGGCTATGATGAATCTTTGACGATTGACCGGATAGATAATGACGGAAATTATGAGCCATCTAATTGTCGGTGGATACCCATTGGCGAACAGTCAAAGAATACATCTTCTAATCACAATATCACATTTCAAGATGAAACCATGACTATGAGTGATTGGGCAAGAAAGAAAGGATTAAAAATTAGTACGTTTTGTGCGCGGTTAAAAAAGGGATGGAGCAAGGAAGAAGCTCTGACAATACCCTTACTAAATCATTCTCAAAGTGGATTGGGTAGGTACTACGCGATATATTGATTTCCGCCAATTAAATAGTGAAGGAGAACGCGAATGGCAAACGGCGACAGCTTCAAAGACTTTAACAACTTCAAGCGGGTACTGATGGGCGTGGTTGTCCTCATCGTCGTGGGTTGGTTAGGCTGGGTTTCCCTGTGTGCTGTTGCCGCCGATAGGGAGGTGGCGGTGCTTAAATCAACCATCACGTACATCAAGCAAGACGTTCAGGAATTAAAAACGGACACGAAATCAGTTTTCGGGCTTGTAACGGCGATAAGAGACGACCAAATCCGCCGGGAGCGAAGAGAGAACAGGCGCAGATGAAAACAATCAATCACATTTTCGCTTTTATCTTTTTGGGAATCGGGATGGCCTTTGCTTACGCAGCCATGGGGTTTACCTATATCGGCCAATGCTTCACGGAGGAATAAATGCCGAGCAGGAAAATGAAAACATCCGATCTGAAAAAATTGCTCTATTCTACCTTCGGGGATCTTCGCGACGATCAATTATTGGGCCTTGTGGACTATGGAGAATCCAGGGGGGAGCCGCGAGAAGGCCAGATAGCCGTCGGCACCGTTATTCTTGAGCGCGTCGATCACCGGGATTGGGACGGCAAAACGATCAAGGAGGTCTGCCTTTTGCCTTATCAGTTTTCATGCCTGCTGCCCGACGATCCGAATTTCAAACAGCTAGCCCTGATCGCTTCGGGCTTCGAGGCGGCTCTGATGAAATCATCGGTTTTGACGGGATGCCATGAAATTGCAAAGGGCCTGCTTGACGGCACGATTCCGAGGAATCCACTTTTGGCAGAACATCACTGCATGCAATACAAAGTGGTAGGCTGCAAGGCTGCATGGGCAGATAAGATGCGACTGATTTTAATAATCGGTCACCACGAGTTTTATGTGTGATCCGATAGAAAGGAGGGCACTATGTTAAACTGGAAAACAACCCTATTCGGGTTTTTGGCTGCGTTGCCGCAGCTCATCAATTTTATCACTCCGGCAATTCCTGAGCCGTGGGGCGGATTGGCCTCAAGCATTGCGATCATTATCGCGTTCTATTTCGCAAAAGACAAGGAAGTGAAAAGCGCAACGGTTGGGCAGTAAATAGCCAAAGATAAATACGTTGACACGAATAACAAATCATGATAGTCTCTGTCTGTCGTTAGGAGGCTATCATGAAAAAATGCTTGCTTTGCGGTGAAGAAAAGCCATTAAATCGGTATGATATGCACAAAATGGGTAAACTTGGTCGGAACCCTCATTGTAAGGATTGCCGGAAAAAGGCTGCCCACGATAGGTATTTAATCAACCGAGAGGCAATCCTCCGGCAATCAAGGGATTATTATTTCGCAAACCGAGATACTTGCAACAGGCGACACTTGGATTATTACAAAGACAACAAAGAACGACTGTTGCGATTAAGTATGGATAAATATTACGCGAACTGGGAATCTGAGCGCAAGCGGAGAGATGAATCGACTCGGAGAAATTGGGACAATGTTCTAAAATATCAACGAGAGTGGAAAGCAGAAAGACGAGCCACGGATTATTCATACAGGGTTCATCAAAATATCTCACGCCGGCTGAGGGACAGCATTAAAAAGGGGGCAAAAAGACGGGTGACGTGGGAAAAGATGCTTGGATATTCAACAGAGAACTTAATGAAGCATCTTGAGTCTCGATTTACACATGGCATGTCTTGGGAGAATTATGGGGAGTGGCACATCGACCACAAAATCCCCATAGTCCATTTCAAATTATGCGGCGCTAACGATGAGGAGATGATTTCAAAGTGCTGGTGCCTCAATAATCTCCAGCCATTGTGGGCAAGGGATAATTTAATAAAGGGGGACCGGTAAAGCAATGAACCCAATTATGATGAAAATCCTGCTGGCCCTGGTGATCGAATTATTGAAGCTGCTTAAAAGATATTATGACAACATGACCCCAGGGCAGCGGGAGGCATGGCAAAAAGCCATCAAAGACGTTCAAGACCCAATGGCCGGGAACCTGGAAGGGCCGTGAAGGAAGGGAACTATGCTGAAAGACATCATCGAATCTTGCGGGAACGATAAGAACCTTGTTATTCTTGCCCTTGTCGCCGTGGCGATTTATTCACTTTATACCATGGGGCAATCAGCCGAAAATATCATTACGGCGGTCGTTTCCGGACTCTGCGGAATTGCAACCGGCAGGGCGACGGCGAAGCCATAGGATGTCAGCGCAGGATTCCGATTTTAATATCTTCTGCGAATATCCAGAAAAATACAACAACCAGCGCGAAAAGAAAGAAGAAAATAGCAATGGAATGATACTCTTTCATCGGCAAATACCCCTCACGATCTCCCCTTGCCCACCCACTGCAAGTTAAACGGAATAGAACATCTTGAAATCTTAGCGGAATTGCCCGAAGCTCATGATTACGAATCAGTTGCTCTACCGGCTGAGCTACATCGGCTTGTTAATAATTCCGCCACCTTGAACCACTTTGATTTTTGGTTTTTGCTCACTACGGTCACTACGGCTAACCAAATTTAATCCATTTACCGCCCTTCGCATGGTGTTCATCGAGACCGCCGCGTAAATCTGCGTTGTCGAAATAGATTTATGCCCCAGAAGTTTCTGAATGATCCTGATATCCGCCCCGGATTCAAGTAAATGTGTTGCAAAACTGTGTCTTATCATGTGGGGAGTGATCCTTTTGTCTATTCCGGCCCGGGACATGGCTGTCAATAAGGGTTTCCTCACATCCGTCAGCGGCTTCCCTGTCTTTCTTGACGGGAACAGCCATTTACCATCCTGATTGATTCCGGTCAAGATTCTTTTCAAATCCTTTACTATGGGCACAAGTCTTTCCTTTGAACCCTTCCCCTTCACTTTCAGGCAGGATTGATCCTGGGCCAAATCTGACGGCCTGAGGTGAGTAACTTCATCCCTCCTGAGGCCGCAATAATACATTGTGGCATAGAGCGCCCTTGAAACGCCGGTCATATTATTTAAGATAATTGCAATCTCGTCTCGAGACAGCACCGAGGGGAGGGCTTTCCGATACGGCAACGGCTCCCATTTCTCAGGCGGGGAGCAAAAACTCTGCTTCGCGCCCCATTTTATCATGTGTGTGAGGCACAGGATTTCAAGGTTTACGGCCCGGCTGCATGTCGGCCTTTCGGTCGTGTCCATCCTTTTCTTTTTATACGCGGTTATCAGGCTGTTTGAAATCGCATCCGGCTGCATGTTGCCAAAAAACAAGAGAAGATGATTATTCAGCATCATCTTTTTATTTTTCAGGGTCGTCGGACTCTGCTGCATTTCTACCCATAATAAATAGTCCGTGGCGATTTCATCACAGGTTTTTGACTGAGACTGGACAGGCTTGCGGTAGGTTTTCCGAAGGCTGCGCTCTTGAGCAAGCGCCTCCTGCCGGGAACCGCAATAGGTGATCTGGTGCCGTCCGCTTTTCCGGCCGGTTTCATAGAAATCAATAATATGCTTTTTCGCATTTACAGAACGGACAGACATTAAACACCACAAATAATTGAGACCGCTTCCACAACGTCAGGATGCGCGCATATTGCAGTTACGATTGATCGGCGGAAATAGACTACTTTGCCGCCTTGTTTTGTGCGACGAGGGCTGGCGGCACTTACGCCCCGCCGCTTTTTCTTCGCTCGACCGCCCCACCCGTCAAACGGGCGATTTTTTCCTTTGCTTCTGCAAGTTCTCTTTCACAAGCAACCAGGTTTTTCGTCAACAATTCGATGTGAGCAAGCGCGATCTTCATTCGTGGGTCGTCACCTCCTTTATTTGTAATTTTATAATCAATTATGGGCTCGCCAAAATAACGAGAAAATTTATTGAGGGTACTATTTTTTATTTCAATATCTCCAAGCAAAACATTTTGAACGGTTCCTAATGACACGCCAACACGCCGCGCAAGCTCACGACGGGACACGCCTTTTTCAATTTCTTTCTCAACCAATGTCCGGATATTCATTTTTATATATTACCCCGTAAATAGTTCTTGACAAGTGCATATTATTATGGTAGACGATAGTCAACCTAATGAGAGGATCGCAAATGCAAAGACGTTTTAATCCAGAATCAATCAAAATTATCAGGGAAGCGCGTAACCTGAGCCGTGAGGAATTTGCGGCAATGTTAGGCGGCGACACATCCCGACAACTTATCCACGCATGGGAAACAGGAAAATATAAACCCTCCGTTGAATCATTGGCATCAATCGTAAACGCCCTAAGCCTAAAATCTGTGGACATTTTTTTTACCAACAGTGACCATCAAGATAGTAGACATTAGGAGGCCACCGTGCCAAAAGAACCTACTGAAAATATCAGCGTCACCATGCCAATCAACCTTCTGCAAATCCTGGATCATTTCTGCTGTGAGTGCGACCTTAACCGCTCCCAGGCCATTGCAAGGGCGGTCAGGCTTTATGTCGGAACCAAAATAGCCAAGACTCCCGCCTTTTGGGATCGTGAATACCACAGGCTTCAAGAAGAAGGCAAAATATAACTCAGGTAAAAAATTATAAAAATTATGAACCTCGAATCTGAGATCACAGAAATCAAGGAAAAGCTGGACACGGTTCTTCACCTTCTCGGCCACGGACGGGAGAAATCGGACGCACAGATACGGCGTGAGACGGTTGATATAGTGGAAAAAATCAAGCTCAGAGACGAACGAAGGGGGCGGAAAAATGCGACTTAAAAGATACGTCAACCACTATTTCGTGCGGGATGTGGAGCGGGGCTTTGAATGGATCACGCCGTTTGTCAAGGTCGTGATCTGGATCGGCGGATTCTATGCGGCCTATGTTGTCTATTTGGTTTTCTTGAAGGGATAGGCCATGACAAAACGTGAACTTGATTTTCTGGAAAAATGCTTTGCACGCCAGCTTGAAGGATACCTTTTTCAATCAAAAAGCAAACTGGCAGACAAACTCGAAGCGGAAGGATTTATTTGCAAGGAATCAAAATATTTTGGCCGGGATCGTTTCGGCGCAATCGTTTGCCATGGCTACGCCCTGACCTACAAAGGAAATTTTGCATATTGCAATAGTGAAAGATGCCATGAACCCCTACCTTAAATCATCCCTGCGCTGGCTGTCTCTCGCCGCAATCGTGACGGTGCTGTGGCTACTTTACGGGTGCGCCTCAGTGGTAGCGCCCCGCCCATATCATGTCACGGCGAAAGTTACGACAGAGGTTCATATTGTAACCGACAGGGCGGGCTTTTCAATTCCTGAATACAGGGATTCCAATCCAAGAAATCAGAGTCGCAACATTGCCGGTTACGCCGACATGAGGGAAGGCGTCTGTCATATCTATGTTTTGGGGTACGAATACAAGGGGCGCATTTATCCGATGACAGCGGAAATCTTAGGCCATGAATTTCAGCACTGCCTGAATATGGTCAACCCCGCCGTGCTTGATCCAGACACAGATTACAAATGGTGGATGGGAAGGTAAGCACGGAGTGGAAGAATTACTAAAATAGAAAGGGGAATGAAATGAGAATCGTAATAGCCGGAAATTTTGAGGACTACACGCCAGTTTGTCGAATTTCCCCAGAGAGGGTCGCCCTCAAGGGGGAATTTATAGAAAAACTCCAGGCGCTCCGCGAGCGCGAACCCATACGCGCAGCGGGGGAGATAACGATAAATATTCCCGGCGAGAGGGGTTACCGGGTTCTCGCGCCCCTGAAGGATAATGTTTTCACGCTTGGACCCCATATCTTTCGCCGTAGACAGTAATTGAAACTCTATGACAGCCGGGTACACGATCCGGACAGGTAGGGGAGGGGGAATGAAAACAGAAAAGCAGTTAGATGATTTCATTGATTTTATGCGGGCATCAATGACCTCATATTATTGCAAGTGGTGCAAGAGGTCTCTGCCAAATGAGCGTGGCGTTTTCATCCACGACGATGTTTTTCATCCCGAAGATTATGCGCCGGAAAGCGGCGGCGAACACAGGTTACAATAACAGGAGGGCAAGCATGAAAAAAAATGATGAGGTCGTTAAAATTGACAGGGGCGTGCCCATTCCGCCGCGAAGGCAAGAAAAATATCCAATACGCGAAATGGTTGGGGGTGATTCCATTCTCGTAAAAGAAACAAGAGAAAAGGTGTCTGGAATGCTCTCATATTGGAGGGCAAAGGGCAGAAAGTTTGCCACCCGATCAATGGAGGGTGGGGTTCGAATATGGAGAATCCTATAACGTAAAGGAGGCCCACCATGTCACGCCCACGCGATTCACGACGGAAAGAAGCCATTATCAGGGAGTACCAGCGGCACCTTGCCATTTACGGCTACGGTAAATTTGCGGAGATCACAAAGGCCGTGGGCCTGCATAGCAACCACGGATCATACGCGGCAAGGGTAGTGCAGAAGTGGAAAGAGGAGCAGCAAGAGAGGGGCCAGCTTCGGGAGTGCCTCTGCTGTGACGACCATTTCATTTCGGCCGGTAGGCACCACAGGTTGTGCGACCGCTGCCGGGGAATCGAAGGGGAATACACAGCGCCGTTCTCCGTTTCACCAGCGATTCATTTTGCGGCACAGGGCCGCTATTAAAGAAAGGGAGGTAGTTATGCATAGAATCCAGATTGACCAGATTGAAGGAATTTATGATGTCCATGTAGGCTGCCAGCAGGCGTACTACATCACAGCGGAAGCGTTGTTGGCTGACCTGAAAGCGTACCTTACTGACCCGGAAGGAACCCAAAAGAGATACTTCGCGTATCGGGATGTGACGAACAGAAAAAATGAACCGGGGCCGAGACCGGAAATTCAAGAGGACCAAGCCGAGATCAGGGTAGGCTCTGTCGGGCAGAACGAGCAGGTGTTAGCGGCGGCTATGCTAACGCCGCGCACACCACGATAATCCATCTCAAACCTCCTCAGGTCTTAGGGGTTCTTCCGCCATGAGAAAAGAACCCCACCGAGATTATGACACAGCCTGAATTGCAATTTGACGCACCTGCATATCCCGACCTCGGTTATGAATACGGGACGCAAAAGCGGAAAATGTATGACCGCCTGCAATATGGCCCCTGCACGAATACGGACTTTGTGACGAATGATAAGTGCTGGAAATATACGAATAGAGTTTCCGAAATCCGCCATGACCTTGAAATCCACGGCTGGACCATCCGGGCGGAACGGTTACACGACGGACTTTTTATGTATCATTTAGAACTGAGGGGGTGACGGTATGAAAACAATTGAAGATTTGAAAAACGAGGAGGTTGCATATTTCAAAAAGGCTTATGCGGCCAGAAATGCGTGGGAATCAATGGAGCGTGCGGCCATTGCCCCGGACCTGAAAAAGAATTTCATCGGCCATTTTTTCAAGCAACGGAATAGCTACGGCGGGAACAGCAAGGGCTGGTGGCGGTACCACTATGTAATTGAATTTTCGAGCAAGGATTTCAATATCCCAAATCCGACATTTAAGGTTTGTTCGTTTGAAGTGAGGGAACGCGGCGACGTCAGCGTGGAACGCTCGGACTACTGCTATCGGTCATCATTGGAGCAGGAAATAACCCGCAAGGAATTTATGGCGGCTTATAGCAAGATGCTTAAAGCCATTGAGTTCAAGGAGGTTTAACCGTGTGCGAATATCAACAGTTTTCCGAACAGCAAGAAAAACAGGAATATTTCAACGACTGCGTAAAGGTGGCCGTCGAGAAGGAAGTTGCAAGCATAATCAGCAAAGCCACGTGCTTTGACTGCGATAATCCGTTGACTGTATTGAAAACAGAGGACGGCGGTATCAGTGTGAAGCCCTGCCAGAAATGTCATGGCCTGCCGACATTCGACACGAAAGAGGACGCGGACAGGCTTGACGCGATTCACAGGGGGATTGATTGCTTATCAGGAATGATGAAATTACAGGGAGCAGGGAGGTAGGGAGCATGGAAAATGAAGTGATGGTTTATGACGACAATGTTCCGGCAATCGCAGACGACAGCCTTTTGAGAATCGCTGAAATGGCCGAAAGACGAATCGACGCCGTTGTGAAGATCAAGCAAATGGCGCTGAAGGTGACAAACGCAAACGACTGGAACGATCAGGGCGGAAAGCCTTATCTTCAGGTCAGCGGATCGGAAAAGGTCGCCAATCTTTTCAACATTTCATGGCGAATTGACGAGCCGGTTGTTGACACGGAAGACGACGGGCATTTCACATTTACATTCAGGGGCATCTTTTCAATCCCGGGCCGGTCCATCTCCGCAGAGGGATCACGGTCCAGCAAAGACCCGTTTTTCAAAAAGTATGACTGGATCAAGGAGCAGGGCAAGGCAGACAAGAAGGTTGAAAAACCTATTTCAGCAATCGACCGCCGGGATGTTCGCATGGCGGCGCTGACAAATCTTCTCGGAAACGGGATTACCCGCCTCCTGGGGATCAGGAACCTTTCTTATGCCGACCTTGATCTATATGCCGGGATCAAAAAAGAGATGATCGGCGTGGTCGATTATAAGGGCAAGGGAAAGGACAGGGAGCCCCTGAAGGAACCCCAAAAGAAGGCAGAGAACGGCAAGACCGAAAGCGCAGCCCTGACCGTTGACATCACCATCACGGAGATCACGCACAAGGACGGGGAGACGAAGGGGAAGCCCTGGCGGGCCTACTACGTCCAAGGCGACAACGGCGAGAAATACGGGACGTTTTCAGAGACGGACGCCGACATTGCAACCGGGATCATGAGTAAAGGCGTAAAGGCCCGGATCACTTACACCGTCGGCAAATACGGAAACAACCTGACAGGGATTGAAGAGGCTGCGGCATGATCCAGTTCGACGCTGAGAAACATGAATACCGGTGCAATGGTGTCCTGTATCCATCCGTGACGCAGATCCTTGCCGACATGGGACTGATCGACACGTCGTGGTTCACGGAATACAGCAGGGAGCGAGGCACGCTGGTTCATCGGATCATTCAATGGCACTTAGCCGGGGACCTGGACGAGGAAAGCATCGACCCGGCGCTCAGGCCCTATTTTGACGCCTTCATAAGATTTCAGGAAGAGTCAAAGTTTGTGGCCGAAGAGGTCGAGAAGCCATTTGCAAGCGTAACATGCCGGTTTGCCGGGACGCCGGACCTTATCGGCTGCCTGAACGGGCACAATGCCATAGTCGACATAAAAACCGGGGCACCGCAGCCGTGGACGGCGCTTCAACTGGCCGGGTATGAAATCCTCGTCAAGCATCCCTCAATGGAGCGGTTTTCATTACAGCTTACGGATGAAGGAAAATATAAACTCACGCATCATAAGGACAGGCAGGACCGGGGAGTTTTCCTTGCGGCCCTGGCTGTTTATTACTGGAAGAAAAACAACACGAAAGGATGAAATCATGGATCAGAACGAAATCACAGAGCGAGCATTGACTGTGCCGGAACAGGCAAAGGCAATAATGATCAGAACAAATGACGACTATGTGAGGGCCGGGGAAATCCTGCTGGTCATAAAGGACTTGCGAAAAGAGATCGATTCCTTTTTCGACCCTATCTGTAAAAAGGCGTTCGAGGCCCACAAGGAGGCCGTGGCGCAGAAAAAACGGGCAGACGCACCCTTAGTAGAGGCCGAGGGGATTATCAAGCCCCGGATCTCCGCATGGAACGCAGAACAAGAAAAAATCAGGCAGGCCGAAGAAATGAGGCTTCGGGAGATTGCCCGGAAAGAGGAAGAGGAAAGACGGCTGCAGGAGGCCATTCAAGCCGAAGCCTTCGGGCAAAAAGAAGAGGCGGCGGCTATTCTGGACGAAAAGCCACAGGTGGCACCGGTTATCGTTCCGAAGTCGGTCCCGAAGGTACAGGGGATCAGCACACAGAAACGATGGACGTTTCGGATCAGCAACCCGGCATTGATCCCGCGTGAATATCTGACCATCGACGAACAGAAGATCGGCGCTGTTGTCCGGGCGTTGAAAGATCAGGCGAAGATTCCCGGCGTCGAGGTTTACAGCGAAGACGTCATTTCAGCAGGACGGAGGGCAGCATGAACGACAACAAAGAAGAAATGGTCACGGTAACGGCCACCGACAAGGGGAAGAAAAAGCGGGGATTCCTTGACTGGCTCGTTGAGACTTTCCGGCCGGGATATCACATATCGAAGAACCCGCCTCGCGGACGGCGGAAGTATGAGGTCAAGGGGGAATGATGAGAGAGATCAAATTTAGGGCGTGGGATGGGAAAACGATGCACATGGTTTGCAGGCTTGGATGCAATGGGTATTCGACAGATTTATGGTCGCCATCTCCGATATCATGTAACCGCCGCCAGACCTCTTTCCTGAGAATCATGCAGTTCACCGGCCTAAAAGATAAAAACGGGAAAGAGATTTATGAAGGGGATTTATTGTTAGTTGATGGCTACAACGACACATATGATGGTTGCCTTGTGGAGGTATTTTTTTATGAAGCGGCATTTAAAATGCGCAACAGGGATTTCCGTAAAAACGGAGAAATAGTAAAGCGCGTGCCTGATGTAACAAAAGGTGGGTATTGTGAATGGATTGCACGAGGCGGCAATAAATGTAAGGTCATCGGCAATATTTATGAGAATCCGGGGCTGATAAATAAATGACCATCCTATCATTTTTCAAGACGCGGAAGGTATTTGCGAAATGAACGTAACCTGGTCCTGTGAAATCTGCAAGAGGACAGAAAAGACATCACCCCACGTATTAAGCCTTGCTCATTCTCATGGTGGACAGAACTATCCATTGGCAAGGTTTAAAAAAGAGAGAAGGGCGCCCGGAACCGTGACTATAAAAAGCCTCAAAAAAGAGGTTTGGGATCTGTTCTCTGAGTGGGTCCGAAGGTCAGACGCTAACTCGGCGGGCTACTGTAAATGCGTAACCTGTCGGAAAACTTTGCACTGGAAAAACATGCAGGCCGGGCACTACATACATGGGACTTTATTTCTAATCCCTGAATTGGTCCACGCTCAATGCCCGGAGTGTAATGGATTTAAGGCTGGAATGGCCGTTGAATATAAGGAATTTATGTTGAAAAAATACGGCCCCGCGCTGCTTGACAAGTTCAAATTCCTGGCAAAACGGCGGCACAAATTCACTATTTTTGAGCTGCAGCAGTATAAAAAACTATACCAGGAAAAGCTAAAGGAAATGGCATGACCATCCTCCTCTCCGGCTGGAAGCTCTGGATCGTCGGCCTCATTTTAGCCATGGCGCTTTTGGGCTTTATCAATACGGTTTTTATATTCGTTTCAACCGCCGATGAATACGCTAAGTACGGCGCAAGACTGACCTCTGAAGTGGTGGATAAGAACGGTAAGATACTTTACGCGATTGACGAACACGGAAGGATGTGGAGGCCGAAATGACCCACGGAAAGGAGAAAGAATGAGAAAATTAACTGATGATATGTGCGCTCCATTCAAACCAACTGATTTTATGAAGCCAATTCAACCGCCTACGATGAACGATGTTTCCCGCGATGCTAGTGAACACCTAAAGTGCCCTAAATGCGGGATGTGCTTACCGTGCGGTGATTGCGAAAAGTATGGATGCGGAAAGGAGAAGCCATGAACGAAGGTGCAAAAGTAATACAGGTTATACAGACAACCCTTTTGAGGCGCGGGAAAGGGATTGCGCCCGATGATCCCGTAAGAATCATAACACAGTATTGGACGCTGGATGGAAAGTTATTGGTGGAGCATGACCCCTATCCAGGCCATACAGAATGGGAGAAGCCATGAACGAAATAGAAATTATTACAATAAACGACATACTTAAAGTGCCTACTGATAAATTTGATGAATTTATAGAAGGCTTTTGTAAGTCAATTAAGGCGGCGAAGGCAATATATGATCTTGCGGCCCTCATAGCAGCATCAAAAGGCATAGCAGTAGAAGACGCAATAACGATGCCGCGTATGAGGTGGCGAGATGACGATAAAAAAGAACTGACCATTAACATTACGGCGATTCCTGAGAAAAAAGAGGAGCCCTACTCCTGCCCCATCCACGGGGTACAGGACGGGAAGCATTGTGTGAGGTGCTGAAGATGAAGAGGACGTGTTATGGATGCAGTGCTTTTGTGACTTCGGCGGGGGGAGGGAGCCGCTGTGATCTTGGGTATAAAATGGACGCCTGGGAGAAAAAGCCAAAAGAAAATTGCCCGAAGCCCAAGACCCACATGCAAGTTATTGATGCAAAAAAGGAGAGGTCATGACCGAAGATGACAAAAAAAGAGTGACCGAGTGGCTTGGGGAGTGCTGGCATGATCCGTTCTGGCAGTGTAACGAACCATGCACTATTCACCGCACCTTCAAGGCGTGGGATGACTTCGGGGCCTGCTTTGATAAACTGGTGGAGAAAGGGGAATATTACAAGTTTGAACACTCTATTACAGATAAATGGGTTGATGCACTTTCTAATCAAGATGTTGGCTTTATGACTATTACAGAGTGGCTTCTATCCCGCACCGACTCCGGCCACATGAGGCTATGTGCTTTGGTGGCGGCGGCATTGAAGGAAGGGGTGATAAAATGAGAAAAACTATATGGAGAGCGAGAGATCGTCAAGGAGAAAAGTATTTTTCTGCTCGCCCTGATTTTATTGCAGGGCATGATATTTTTACTGGCAAGGTGTGTGAACTTCCGAAGAGGCGGAGCAGTTACAGGCTGCTGACGAAATTTAGGGTTAAAGTAGAGAAGACATCAGGACTTGATGATGTTTACCCCGATTTTCTTTATCTCAAATAAACAAAGGGCGGGTGGCTGCCCGATTGAAAGGAGGCCGAAGATGAGTGAGATACAGAGATATGACTTTCATGGCAGTCTATATAATGGCGTGGAAGAAGATAGTGCTGGCGATTATGTCCTCTATACCGACCACCTTGCCGCCCTCGCGGAGAAGGACAAGATTATCAACGTCTTTACTTACTTGTTATTGCATCACGGCATTATCAGCAGAGGCAAGGCGTCAGCGGTTGTGGAAATAGACCGCGCTGAAATTGACGGATGGATGGAGAAAATGGCAGTGGAGTGGAGAAAGGAGGCCGTATGAGTGAGCCAAAACATCTCACAATAAAAGAAGTCAACATTCTATATGATGAAATAGTGCAGGTGAGGGCTGCCCTTGCGGAGAAGGAACGGGAGCTGAAAGAACTTGCCGAGGCAAGGGATTATCTCAAGCGGGAATTAAGCGATTCTAATAAGCGCATCGCCGCCCTGACCGCAGAGAACAAGGAATTAAAGGAAGAAATTGCCTATCAAGACGTGATGTTGAATCCCGGCGAATATATCCGCGAGCAGAAACGGGATGGATTTGTGATTTGCGTTCTAAGGGAAGACTTGTGGGATATTAGGAGTAAAAAAGATGCCGAGAAGGAAAAGCAACGCATCTCAACCCTGCAAGGCCAGATTGAAAACTGGAAAGATTCGGCGGCGCAGTTTCTTCGCAATCAGAAATACTATGCGGGGCTGTTGGATGAGGTTGCAAAGCATTTGGGCAATGATGTTTTTATATCTGACGATGGTAGTGTTCAGGATGAACCGCTGCGGGCAAAGATTCCCGAATTAGTTGCAGCCCTCAAAGCCGAAATAAAAGTGCTTAACCACGAGCAATTTGAAATGTCCCAGGTGATCCATGAATTCACAAAACAGCAAGCCGAACACACGGAGGATCGAGGAAATGATTAACCCCGAATTTATCAACTTTATGCAAGAGCTTGTCATGGCGCCGGATTCAGTAATCAAGAAGGCGCACATGGAGAGGATGTTTCTGATTATCCGCCGCCTCCAAGCCGAGGCCAATATTAACATGGCCGAAATCTGTAAGCTGCGGGGCCAGGTGGAGAAGCTGAAAAGGATAATGACCAGCCATGCCGCTGTATGTAGGGGATGGTTCGGCGAGAACGAAGAATGGGAAAGTGAGGTATTCCCGAAGGAGGATCAGTGTGTTGATTAAGATATTGGGGCACAATGTCGAGCTGATTTATGATGACAAATGGTCTCACAAGCGTAATACAGTTGGAACGTATTGCGCGAATGAACTTACTATAACTATTGATCCGACATATCCGGTTACAAGGCAGGAGGAAGGATTGCTCCATGAAATATTTGAGGCAATACTATTTCATGTAAATTGTTCTGAAACCTTATCTCATGCCCTCATGTCCACAATAAGTGAAATGCTGTATCAAATCATTAAAGACAATCCGGATATATTTACAATGAAAATGCCGAGGCTGGACGCAATCGTCAAGGGGAAATAGGGGGAGAAGATGGCAGAAGGTAGGATGTTGTCAAAACGCGTGACGCGATCCGGTAAGGTTTCTGCTTTGTCGTCGGACACGGCCCGGATGATTTATTCCTGGCTCATCCCATATACGGATGTTGAGGGGAGGATGGAGGCCGATCCGAGGCTCTTAAAAGCTGACATTGCCCCCCTTTTGGATCACATTACACCGGCAGTTATCAACAGCGTGCTTCAGGAGCTTCATAAAATAGGCTTGGTTATCCTTTATTCAACACCCGACGACACAAAACAATATCTACAAATTACTAAGTTTGAGGACAATCAGAAGAATTTACGCAAGGATAGAGAAGCCCCGTCACGAATACCAAAACCGACGGCGGCGCAACTCCGGCAGAAGTCCGGCGCAACTCCGGCAGAAGTCCCCCCTAATATAAGAGAAGATAAGTTAAGTTTAAGAGAAGATAATAAAGGGCCTGCCGAAGAGCCTTTTAATTTACCATCAAAAGAAGAAATCCAGGAATCATCGGATCCAAAAATAGAAGAACACATCCAGCAGGTATGTGACAGGCTCTATAAGGAGAAGATATTCCCGGAAGTCCATGCTTTCAAAAACAAGATGTTAAAAGGCAACAAGAACGGGCGCGGTGTGTTGCATGTTTTGACGCGGTGTTACATGGCAAAGCCGGAAGATCCCTGGGGATATTGCCAGAAGATAATCTCAATCGAGGATGGGAACTATAATGAAAGAGATTACAGAAAAACTGCACAGTAAGGTTATGGCTGATTTTAAGCCGACGATTGAACAAATGGCAAATGAGGGCTGTTCACAAGATCAAATTGTGGGTGTTTATCAGGCGTACATGAGAACGAGGGTAAATCGTTATTATCAGAAGAGTAATTTTTTAAAAGCATTTCGGGATTGTTATAGTCCAGATGACTTAAAAAAAACAGACAGTAAAATTGAAACGCTTTTTTATATGCAGCTTCAAAATGCGGTAATTGATTTCAAGTTTCAGGTTGTTATTGGACCGTATCGGGTTGATTATCTTATTGGGGGGTTTTTGATTATTGAGATTGATGGGCCACAGCACAAAAAAAACCATGACGAAAGGCGGGATAAATATCTCAGGAAGATGGGATATAAGATTATCCGAATACCGACGTGGATATTGGTGTCGTGCCCGGACGCTGCCATTCAGGAAATCAAAGAGGCTGCGAAAAATGGAAAATGAACATAGTGCGCGGGAGGATCTCGGATACCGGAATACACCGGCGAACACGCAGAAATATCACCTCAACAGAGGGCTGAGAATGCAGCACGCGCCCGGCAGCTTGCCAGAACCATCGGCACTGTGCCGGATAAGGCTACATAATGGCGATGTTAAAAAACTGGCATGGGAATACGCGGAGTTTTTAATCAACCACAGGGGCGCTGAATTTTTGGAGTGGGTATAGGAGGGAAAATGCCGGAAATAATCACCGGGAAAGAAAACGTTCTGGAATATTTCAGAGAGCATTTTAAAGTCCATTCATGGCAGACCGTCAAACGCTGGAAGAAAAAGGGAATGCCCATTCGATACCTTGAAAGTCACGCGCCTTTCATCATCCCAAAAGAAATCGTCTTGTGGGCAGTTAATTTTGATGAACTAACCAAACGAGATCAAAAAAAAGTCACTACATAATACCCCAGATCATACCCCACCTGATACTGACATTCTGTTTTATCATGTGCTCTAATGGCAGTCAATGAAAGCTGAGTTAGGAATACAAGCCGGAAAAGAAGCTATGTGTGAGACCCGGAAAGAAATGATTAAGGCTAATCTTGGCCTTGATCGTGGTCTTGGTAAGCTAAATCAGCTACTTGAGTGCACCAAACCTATCGCAGCAACCGTGATCCATAAGGCCGGTAAGGGTAAGGGAGCGCGTGATGCCGATGAAACCACAATGGATTTTGTCGAAGTACCCGATAATCAGTCACAGGCGAAGGCATTGGATATGTTATTCACACTGGGCGATTACTACCCCTGCAAAAAGCTGAAAGCCGACGTCAATCATTCAGGCTCAATCATGGCAGCCGTGGCCTCCCATCTATCCAATAAGCCGAAAACAGAGGCAAAACAGCCGAAGCAACGTAAGGCCCCGGTAAAGAAAGTCGTTTATAAGCGATCCTCGAAGGGCAAAAAACGATGAACACAGCCGAAGATTTAAGCTGGCAGATCGACGAATGCGCAAGGGTGTGGGAATCGTTTGAATATTTCCTTGATGAATACGTCTGGATCGAGGACAAGGAAGCCAAAAAAGCAATCAAGCTGGAATTGTGGCCGGAGCAGCGGCGAGTGGTCCCGGCGCTGGTTATTGAGCAGCTCCTCATCCTGCTTAAAACCCGGCAGGTTGGCTTGACGTGGCTCGCCGCCGCCCTGGTCCTCTGGCTCGGAATCCGAAACCCGCTATTTTTGGCCGTTATCATCAGCGTCAATGAGGACCTGAGCATCGAATTTCTAAACCGCATTTATTTCATGCTCGACCGCTTGCCGGTGTGGCTGTGTCCGCCGATTAAGGCCCGGACCAAACAGATTCTGGAGTTTTCCCATGACGGCGGGACGTCGGCAATAATCAAATCCATGCCCACAACAGAAATGGGCGCGCAGTCCAAAACCCCAAACATCCTGATTATGGATGAAAGCTGCATGAACCGCATGGCCGCCGACATCTTCAATTCATCCTATCCCGGCATTGAGCAGGCCAAAGGGCAGGTCATTGTGATTTCAAATTCGATCAAGACCGGCCCGGGCTGGCCCTGGACACGCGATCTTTACCAGGGATCGATGCGCGGCCTCAATAAGTTCAAGCGGATTTTCCTTGCATGGGACGCCCATCCGGGCAGGCCAAAAACGTTTTTACGGGACATGCGGGCCGCCGGGATGGACGAGGAAGACGTCTCTCAACATTACCCAGGGACCGAGGAAGAGGCGATAAGCACGCTGATGGGTTCGTACTTCGGGGATGTGCTTGCGCGGCATGACAAGGCCATGAGGGGCACCGTAGGCCGGTTTGTACGAGACGACAAAACCAAAGAAGTCAGTTTCGAGGAAGCGAAGGGAGGCATCGTTGAAATCTGGCGGTATCCGTATTTTCTCAACAAGAAATGGGATCAATACAGGTGGCTGCGGCGGTACTGTGTCGGATCGGATGTTTCCGAGGGACAGGGCCGCTCGTATTCGGTCGCCTACTGCAAGGACCGGCATTTAGACGAGCCTGCGTGCCGGATCAGGTCGAACCGCATTGACGCCTGGTATTGGGCAGAGCAGCTCAAAATGATGTCGGATTATTACGAAAACGCAATCCTGACCGTTGAGCGCACCGGTGCCGGACAGACGACAGTGAAGCATTTGGAGGAATTGAACGCAAATCAGACGGTCCACCTGACCAGCGGCAGTACGGGATCGAACGTCACGTCTCAATACGGCTGGCATGAATCACAGGAAGCCAAACACCTTCTGTCCGGCTATCTCAAGCAATGGCTCAGGTCCATGAGAGGGCGGTTGTATTGCGCGCTGCTGATCGATGAATGTTCAACCTGGATACAGCACGAAGGATCGGAACACGTCGGGCCGGAGGCGGGGAAATTAGGCGATTGCGTAATCGCTGCAGGCTGTATGCTTGAGGCGGATCAGTACCTTGAAAAGTGCGAAAAGATCATCCCCCCGGGCCGGGGATGGAGGGAGCGCCAGAAGGCAGAAAGGGAGAAGGGGGCAATATGGGCGGCATGACGTGGGCATGGTTTTTCTTCGGTTTCACGGCGGGCGTCCTGTCTGTGGTTGCCGCGCTGATTCTTTACATTGCCAAAGAGACCGTCTTTTATGGCCGGAAAGGGAGGGGCCTATGAACCGTGACCAGCGTTTAGCGAAAAACAGGCGAATCAAGGAGATTCTGAAGCCAGATCGTCGGCTATTTGAGGCGTGCCAAGCCCTCAGGCATCACGTGGAGAACCCCAACGAATCGTCGGACATCCTGCTTTACGGCGGCGTGTACCGGCACAAAGACCAGGAAGCCCTCATGACCGTGACGGTTGACGGCGTTGAAGTCGGATACAAAGTCAAGCAATCTTCGGCCCTTGAAATGAACCCGTATTTTGACCGCTACGCCTACATGAAAGTACCGGGCCACAAGCTCAAGGATCTGTCGAAAAAGGAAATGAAGGCGATCCACACCGCGATCATGGACGCCTTTTTTGAACCGCAGCAGGGACCGATCAAGATTGAGGTCATTGGATGGGACGCCATGTTGTTTTGGCAGCGGTTTCAGGTGGCGTTCCTCTATGAAAAGTCGCCGGGGCTGGTATCGATTGCGGGAGGTGCAAACATTGACGCAGGGGGAAGGGTTCAATGACCATCGAAATTGACAAAATCTCAACGTCCGGAGCCGTCCCTGAGGTGATTGAGGTCTATCGGCTTTTAAAGCGGTACAAGGAAGACCCGGCTCGCGTGGATTGGGAACGCGACGTCTATAAGCGCGGATGGGATGTGGCCTTCGGCAAACAAGACGCCATGTGGACCGAAGACGAAAAACAGGCCATGACCGACAAGAAACAGATTCCCATTGCGATCAATGATTGCGCGAAGGGCATCCAGGGATCATGCGCCATTGCGACGGCGAACAAGCCCGGCATACAGGTTAAGCCGATTGGGTCGTCGGACCTCTACGTGTCAGAGCTTATCAAGCGCGCCTTTGACTTTGGATGGGGCCAGAACGACGGAAATGCGGTTATCTTTGAGGGCGTGCTGGAATCAAAGGTTGGCTCCTGCGGCTGGTTCGATGTGTATTGGGATGAATCAAAAATAACGAAGTGGTCAACCGGGAAGATCGTTATCAAATCAGACGATCCCCTAGAATACTATTTTGACAAAAAGTCGAAGCGGCCCGACAAGCGGGATTCACACATCATCAAGGCCCACCTGATAACTCGCAATTACGCCAAAGACAATTACGACGTCACCGATGATGACCTGGATTTCAAACCGGTTTCGCAGGATGAGGAACCCGGCAAGTCTTCCGCAGGCTCCCCTGGTGAAGACGAATATGCACGCATGGAGTCCGAGAAAGCCGCGAAGGACACCCGCTCAGATGAACCCGGCGAGGATGAAAAGGCCGACGTATGGGAAATCGAAGCATGGTTGATTAAGAAAATCAAGACGTTCTGCCTGTATTCCATCGACGACCGCACCGGGGAGCTGAATAAGTTTGAATTTAAGACCAGAAAAGAAGCCGAAAACGCGCTGTTGAAGCTGCACGAAATCAAGCAGGGCATGGCGATTGCACAGTCGCAACAGGACGGCATTGAACCGCAAGTTTTTACCATTGAGGACGTCGGCAAGATCAAAGAGATTCGCCTTGAAAAGCGGGTGCAGCGGATCATCGTAGGTAAAAAGCTGATTTCAGAGGAAGCAAACCCCTACGGGACCGATTCAGACGGCGACCCCGTTGTGCCTAAAATCCCCATCCCGCACGACCGCAGCGCAAGCGGGTTTTTCGTCGGGCCTACCTATCGGGCCATTGAGATCACGCGAAGCCGCAACAAGGGCAGGATGCAGGCAAAATATATCCTGACGCAAAACCTGACAGCGCCGATTGTCAGAACGGAAGGTTCAAAATGGCTGCGGGACAAGGTTCATGGCGACGAGCTTGTCGTTGATAAAGGCGTGCCCTTCCGTCCGTTCCGGCTATTGCCTGGCGCTACCACAGGGGAACTCATGGCGATGGACCAGCGCGACGAGATCGCAATCAACGATGAATACGATATGTCAGACGTTATGAAGGGCAAGCTGCCCCCCGGTGCGGATTCCGGCAAAGTGGTTATCGCATTGCAGGATCAGGCGGGCATGATGTCAACGCCGTTCATCGGCCAGAGGGTAGAGGGCTGTATTGTCAAAATAGCAAAAGTCATGCTGGCAATCATGCTGAAGCATTGGACGCGGCAGATGTGGGAGCGCCTCATCGAACCCGACGAAAGAACGACATGGCAGCCCGACAAGGAAAAGAAAATCAATCAAGACACCGGCGAACCCGAAGCCCCGCCGCCCGACGAAATCTCTCTGAAATGGGAGCAGGCCCTTGAATTGATCCGGCCGGCAGATCCCACGAAGCCGCCGGGGATCGAATTGGATGAACTGGATATCAAGATCACGGCAGGCTCCACCATGCCGACAAACCGCATGGCGAAGTCCATGATGGCGATTGAAAAGGTCAATGCAGGCATTTACGATGCAGAGGCCGCGCTGGATTACGACGACGACCCGAACAAGGAAAGGATTATTGCCCGGATGCGGCAGAAGGAACAGGCCATGATGCAGGCCGGAATGATGAAGGGGGCGAAATGAGAACCGCACTACTCGAAACGCTTGGGAGGGCGTGAAAATGGACAAAAGGGATTGGCTTGATATGGTTCCGTGGGTAGCTATTGTTGTGCTGGCGATTTTGTTAGGCGCGCTGAATAGCCATTTCGACAAGCGCGTAACAATGCTGGAACGAGACATGATGTTCGCAGTAAATGAACGGCAGACTTCGCCTCGCCACAATCCATGCTTTGAATCTGTGTGGTTTTTGGCTCACAAGGAAGAAATGAAAAAAAACAAAATGATTAAAGTTGTTGATTCCGGCTGTGGATATCTTGTTTATGAGGTAGCTCATCCATGAAGCGCCTTTTCCTCATATTGTTGCTTTTGTGGCCTCTTTCGGTCAGCGCCGAGGTCATAACCGGCAATCCCCTGCCTACGCTTTACACGCCGCCGCCTTCCTTCACGGCTCCGAACGTGAGCGTATGCGAGATCGTCAACGGATGCACCGGGCAGACCACGGCACAGGCCGCCATTGACGCCTTATCTCAGGTTTCAACCGCAACGAATGAGTACGTTTTGACGAAGGACGCCACGACCGGGCAGGCGAAATGGAAGGCCACAGCCTCAACGATGGTTTACCCTGGGGCCGGTATTGCGCTTTCAACAGGTGCGGCATGGGGAGCGTCGATCACAGACGCATCGGCAAACTGGAACACGGCCTATACGGATCGTTTAAAATGGGATGGTGGGGCAACCGGCCTTGTGGCGGCTACGGCCCGGACATCGCTCGGCAGCGGGCTTTCTGCTGGTTCCGTGCTGGTTACAAACACCATAAACACACTGACCGAGCTAAATTCCACCGTCGGCACGACCTATCTCAAAAACGCAGCCGGGACGATCTCATGGGCGGCAGGAACCACGACACCGGGGGGCAACGACACAGAGGTTCAGTTCAATGACGGGGGCACGCTGGCCGGGGATACTACTTTCGTATGGAATAAAACCACCAACACACTGACGCTGCAAACCGCACCCACTAATAGTGAGCCGCTTATTGCCGGATATGAAGGCTATGATATGCTTGGCGGTTCAGTAGGAACAAACCTATCACCATCTACGTCAGTTAAACCATCAGTAAGATTTGAAAAATTCACATCTGCCAATCTTATCGGAGGCGCAACTTATCAGGGCGGCGCGTTGGTAGCCACAACATTTAAAACAGGAGGCACTGCTTATGTTGCTTCTATTTTTGGATATGCACTTTTAGGCGACGGCACCGGCGACACAGTAGGAGTCGCAGCGGGAGCGATTAACAACTTAGCAGCAGCCGGTAATGTTTGGGGGCTGTGGGCCTATGCAGTGTCAACGAGTGCCACAAATGCAAAAACTGTGGGAATCGAGACAAATACGTTTGCCTTTGCCGACAATGGTCACATGGCTACATACGCCGCCGGATGTCACGTTGGACTTTTGATTTCCAATTATACAAATCACGGTACGTGGGGAATAGACATAACGAAAGGCTCTGGCGCAACCGGCAAGCAATGGCATACAGGGATTATAATTGAAACAGATTCAATCGTACCACTGAGCGGAACCGTTAATGAGGCTATCCTGATTCAAGGCGGGAGTGCCGCAGCTACTCGTTACGGCGGGATCATAATGAATAGCGGGACGTTTGAGTATGGATTAGATTTTAATGGAGGAACCTATAACGCAGCCCCGATAAGGATTCCGAACAATACTGTATTAAAGGCTCGGAACGCAGCCGGAGCAGCCGACATTAGCCTTATCGGACTTGGTGCGGATAATGTTCTTTATATGTACGGAACCGCATTTGGGCTTACCAGCGCGGGGGCGATTACAGCGGCAACATGGCAGGGCGTGGCTGTTGCAACGGGCTATGGCGGCACCGGCGCGGCAAACGCAGCGGACGCCAGAACAAACCTCGGCCTTGCGATTGGTACAAATGTGCAAGCGTACAATTCAAACCTGACCGCAATCGATCAGGCATTAGATACAACCGCCTCACCTACGTTTGCCGACCTTACGCTTACGGGTCATTTACACATGCCGAACGTTCAGGCAATTTGGATGAAAGATGCGGGCGGGACGCTTAGAAACACGATGTATTTATTAAACGATGCGGCCCCAAGCAGCCTCTTGATAGGAGCTGGTGCTTCACAGGTTTGTATTTATATCGGCGGGACGGCATATAAGGTTTCCATCGATGGATCGGGATTTTTGAAAGGTGCGGCTTTATGACCCACAGAATCATTCATCTACTTTACATTTTCCGACAGGTGGCCGTCGTGATGTTCTTCGTTGTCCTGCTGGCAATCTCCTGCATGATCATTGCGACGCAGGCGCGGGGAGCAGACAAGGCCGACCTGCAAAAGGATGTCCAGATTTACAGATTGGCAAAGCAGAACCTTGAATTACAGATGCAGGTTTTGCAACGGGACTATCCAATCATCGAAGAAAAGCTGAAGGCAGCGGAGGCGGAACTGAAACAAGCAACCGAGAAGGAACTGAAAGACGCAGCAGAGAAGGCGAAAAAGAAAAAGGAGGATAAATAAATGGAAACATGCGGAACCTGTTTATTTTTAGTGGATATTGACGATCCAAACGAAGCAATCAACGAATGTCATTGCGCGCCGCCCAAACCGGCGGACAATAAAGGGCTGGCAGCGTATCCTCGCGTTAAAAACGCCGCCCTGGGGTGTGGCCTATGGATGCCAAAAGAAAACGCAGATGGTAAAGGTAAGGCGAAAAAGAAATGAAAATTGAAGACATTGAATCGGTGCCTGGGTACCGGATGCGAAAGATTAAATGCTGCATAACGTGTAAGCATCATGGCATCCACTCATGTGATTATTATATCAATAAGGACATCATTATTGCAACATGCGGCGGCGAAGATGAGCTCGGAATATGCGATCATTATAAGGAAAAGAAATGACCGAGGCGCAGAAAAAGACCACGCCAGGAGGATTTAACGTCAAAGGCTCTGCCTTCGGCGTTTATGACCATAATGGCAATAAAGTTCCTGAGATTGAAATAAAAATCATAGAGTCGTTGCAGGAAATAGCCAGCGCGAAAAGGAGACTTGAGGGACTATTAAGAACGCTTGGGAGGGCGTAGGCATGGAAAACGATAAATTGACAGTGCGGGCATGGTTAAAAAAGTTTCGCCTGAACATAAGGATGTTCACCATTGGAGTCAAGGAAAGGTTGGAATACAATGCAAAATATGATTACGAAAGAGATCGCGCAAGAATTAGCGCGGAAATTTCTGAGAAAATTAAAAGAGAAGACGAGGAGAGCAGAATAAGACATGAAGCAATCCTTTCATGTCTTGCGACCCACGACATAATCGGGAGGTATCCAGAAGTGGCTACGCCGGAGCTTATTGATTTATGTGAAAGAATGAGAAACAGCGGGAGCATAGAAACCACGGAACCATAACGGTAGCTCTTTGACAATTAAATAAGGCTCAAATCTCAATCAACAAACGAGAACAGGGGCGGATTTCCGAAAGGAGCCGCCCCTTTTTTATTGTCGTCTGGACGGACATAAAACGCCCTGCAAAAACGCCACCTGTCAGGCCAGTGACATGCAAAAAGGAGGATTTATGCCAGTGGGAGATTTTAAAGTCGATACCTTTTCCGATGAAGAAAAGGCCGCTTTGGGAGAAGCGAAGGCCGAGAAAACGACAGAGACGAAAACCGAACCTGTCGAAACCGAGGTCAAGGAGGGACCGGAAACCCAAACCGAAACGACGGAAACAAAGACCGAAACCGAGGTCAAGACCGAACCGGAGGTTAAAACCGAGCAAACGGCGGAGCCGACAGCCGAAGAAAAGGAGGCAGCGGAAGACCAGGGCTTTCAGGTCGTCACCGATGAAAAAGGCAGAAGCTATATCGTCGATGAAGACGGAGAGCGAATCCCCCCGAAACGCTTCAAGGAAATCTACCGGGAAGCGAAGGAAGGGGAACGAATACGAGAAAAACATAACCTTCTGAAACAGATAGGCCCTGAAGAGTTTTACAGGCTCTATCCCGATGAAAAACCGGCGGGTTACAAACCGCAGGAGAAACAAGCAGCACCGATCCCGAAGGCAGCGAGCTTTCAGGAAATTGCAAACTTAGAGGTCAATGATCCGACCCCTGGCAGCCCGATACATGGAAAGCGGTTAGGGGAGCTACTGTCAAGCGACGATGAAATCGAAAGAGTCGCAGGCCATTCTCTTTTGGCTCAGTACGAACAGAGCCAGAGGGACGCCGAGAACGCCGAGAAGCAGAAAAAAGAAGCCTACGCACAGGAGGCGACAAGCGAGTTCAACGCTTTTTGCTTCTCAAGGGCAAAGGAAATGCTGCTGGACCAGGCCGGCCAGCCGAAGGACCCCGCGACATATACACCCGCAGAGCTTGAAAGGGTGGCCGCAGTGGGCCGAAAGGTTCTTGAATGGACGTTGACCCCGGACCCCGTAACGGGGAGAAGCCGAAGCCATTACACAATGGCAGACGCTTATTTCCTCATGAACCGGGACAACATCATCAAGACCGAAAAGACGAAGGCCGCAAAAGCTACGCTCGAAACCATCACGAAGCCTGCGGTTAGGTCGATCGGACCCGGAGGCGGAGGCACGCCGACAGGATTTGAAGCGGTCGAGGCCATGACGGAATCACAGTTGACGGACCATATAGACAAGATGTCCGATTCGGAGCTGAAAAAGTTTTATCGGGATGCGCCAAAATCTCTAAGGGATAAACACCCATCTTTACCGTGGGGATAACCTGTCTGCTTTGGAAGTCAATTAACGGAGGACTTCAGCATGGCAGATTGGACATTCGCAACAGGAAACGCGCTCACGCGGAAGGCGTGGGCTAAAAAATGGTGGATGGAGGCCAAAACCGAATCGTATTTCTACGAAAACGGTTTTGTCGGAAAGTCAAACTCCAACATCGTTGTCGAGTTCCCTGACCTTGAAAAAGAGCAGGGCGACGTTATCACATACGGGCAGTTAAGAGAGCTGTCCGGCGCGGGCGTGGCGAACGATTCGCAGATGGAAGGCGCAGAGGAAGCGCCGCTCACCTACGACGACACGCTGACTCTCACGCAGATCAGAAACGCGATCCGAACGGCAGGCCGGGAAACCGAAATGCGGCCTTCCGACAACAGCATCAGGGAATACGCCTCTGAGCTTTTGAAGCGGTGGATGGCCGCGCAGATCGATCAGGCCATTTTCACGGCGGTGGAATCCAGCGCGACCAAAACCATCTATGGCGGGGACGCCACCACCACGGCAACCATCGAAGCCGGGGATTACATGACGCTTTCCCTGATTTCAAAGTGTGTGGCCTACGCAAGAAAAGCAAACCCGCTCATTATCGGACCCAACGTCAAAGGCAAGCCGATGAATGGCGTGATCGTCATGTCGCCGGATCAGGCGTTTGACCTTTCGGAGCGTGACGCTGCATGGGCGCAGGCACAGCGCGAGGCGCAGCGCAGAGGCGCAGACAATCCCATCTTTACCGGGGCGCTCGGCATTCACAAAAACGTGCCGATCCATGAGCATCCACGGGTGGCAACGACAGCGGTATGGGGCACCAGTTCAAACCTGAACGGCGCGCAGGCGTCTTTCATGGGGTGCCAGTGCGCCGCCATTGCGTACTCGAAGCGGAAGATTTGGGAAGAGAAGACCTTTGACTTTGGGAACAAAGCCGGTTTCTGCATCGGCGCGATTTACGGTATTTCAAAGTCGGTTTTCAACAGCGCCGACAATGCGTATGTCGCCGTTGATACGTACAGGACCAGCAATTAAGGGAGGAGTTCACAATGAAGATTAAAGGCGTGATCCGAGTTTTGAAGTACGAAGCGACGGGCGTCAAGATTGCCGTCGAATCGAAAGACCTGGTTGGGCAGAATCAGTTTTTTATCCCGGTAACGGCCAAGAGGTTTTTACCCGAAAGCCAGTTTGAGTTTGAGCTGGAAGAAGAGAAACCCGAACAGGTCAAGGCTGTCAAAAAGGGGAAGAAATAACAATTTATGGCGGAATAGGCCGGTGAGCGATCTTCCCGGCCAAAAGGGGGTAACTCCCGGCCCCCTTTCCGCCTACCTTAACAACGGGGCATCCTGGGAGGGATCAGAAAATGAAAGAGAGAAAAATAAAGTTGGAAGACCCGGTTGAAGCAGGGGAACAGGCCGAAAACGAAGACATCGGGGATGCGTTCGATCTATCGAAGATCACCGCGGCCCCGCTTTCGGATGAGGTTGCAAAAACGCCAAAGCCTTTTGACGGCTACCCGTTGAAGTTCACGCAGATGGAGGCCGACGGGAAAAAGCACAGGGTATGCGCAACATTCCTTGTGGCTCATAACCATATCGCAGATCCGATCAGGCAGGACCCGGCAAATCGGAAAGTCAAGGGCGGCGACGGCAAGATGCACCTCATAAGAACCTGTCACAATCGTTCCATCAGGGACGTATTGAACGGCCCTCATGCGAATGAGGCCGTATGGTTCGACAGGCCCATAAAGTTAGCAAACGGCACGTTTTTCTGCGCCGTCGTTCCGTGTCCGTATGTCAGATCGCAGTTGTTGTTCAAGCACAACACGAAAAACAACAGCGTCGAAACCGACAAGCGTTATCTGCTTCTCGATACGGAACAGGCAAACCGGCTGAAACAATGCTTCCAGCAGGTCATTAACCCTAACATCAGGATCGAGCAGGCGGCGAAATACTATTCCGGGGAAAGTACCGATGCCGTCGAAGCGCCTGAAGGATAAAGGAGATTCACATGGCAAGTGTTGAAGGAAACATCAAACCGACGGGCTTAAGCCAGCGGTTACTGGTGACATTGCTTTATATGATCGTCTATTCGATTCAGGGGATCTGTCAAAAACTGGACGACGATGCGACAGTGCCCCTGACGACCTATGAAGCCAATGTTTATACGGCCATTTTCAACGGCTACATCGAAGATGTCCGGGGCAATACCATCATGAATCGGGTGTCGACGGCGGATGACAGGTTTTTCATCCTGACGCCGAACGGGGTAACGCCAAAAGCAATTTTGGAATGCCTCTATCAGATATTCGACATGATGGAAACCTTAACGGAGCAGCTCGACACCGACGGGATCACGACCAGCACCTATGAGGCGCTTTGCTACACGGCGCTGTATGTCTGGATCGTGGAAAACGTCAAGGGAAACCAGCTCGGAAACGGGACGGCTTATTACTTCCGGCCCGGCGGGGAAACCGACCAGAAACAGCTTGTCGATCTTCTCTATGCGATCGTTGACAGCATAGAGACCCTCACGGAGAAGCTGGACACGGACGCCGGAACGACGCCCCCGACCGATACGGATTACGAGGCGCTCTGGTTTACCGCAACAATCCTGATGAGGGTTCAGAGCTCAGCCGGGAATGTTGTCGGAAACGACATTACAATCACACCTTAAAGGAGGAGTAAAATGAAGAAAAGATTTTTGACAATTTTGACAGCCCTCATGCTGGCCTTCGCGTTTGTGCTTCCTGCATTCGCGGCGGAACAGGACATGTGGGCCTACGTGTATAAATGGGAAGGCGGGATCAATGCAGACGGAACGCTGGCCCTGACCAGGATCGAAAGCGGGATCACATTCAAGGTTCTGGCAATCGATTCCGACACGGCGGAAACCCTGACCTATTACAAGGGTTCAACTTCGCTCACCAACCCGGTAACAACCACGAGTTTTAATTCTGCAACGATTTGCAATGACATGGTGGCCTTCCGGGTAGATCCGACGGACTCCACCAACGACAGATATGTTGACCTGATCGTGGTGGATACCAACGGCGGCTACACAAAATTCATCGAAAACTTCGACAAGTATCAGCACACCATTGTTATCGACGAAAGGCCGAACACGCTCCAGCAGGGTACCATCTGGTTTTCCTGCACGACAGCATATCCGAAAACGTTTGCGGCCGAAACCACGACCGGCGTTTCATTCCTGGCCGACACATTCATTCAGGATGTCAGAGTGGAAATCGTGACCACCACGTCAGGAACCACAATGGCCGTCGGTCTGCTTGACGTCGATCAGGACGGCCTGAGGTTCAACGTCTTGCAGACCACCGCAGGATACATTGCCGACACCGGAGTTATTACGTCCGGAGTCTGTCTGGATTACACAGCGGCGTCAAATTATGGAGATTTGCTTTACACGAAGATTACGGGCGCAAATTCGCTCTGGAACAGCACGAACTCCCTCGGTGGCAGGTCCTATAAAGGCCACGTCGTGACAAGCTCCAATTCGGGCACGATCACCTATTCGTGTTCGAGTACGGCAGGTGCGACGACAGCCGATCCAAACCCGGCGGGGTACATTCATTATTGGTTCAACCGGATCAGATAATGAATCAACTTTAAACACGGGGCAGGGGCCTGGGAACCCCTGCCCACTTAAAAACGGGAGATTGAGCATGAAAGAAAAAGAACTGACATATAATTTTCAGGAATGGACCGTTCCGGCGCTGTTTTTGATCCTGCCCTTCGTTATTCTCGTTCCGGGTATGATCTGGACAAGCCACCACCTGTTTTTTATCCTCATGGTGCTGCCCATCATTGCGCTGTCGATCAAAAATTTATGGGTGCGTTCATTCCTGCTATACGCTTTTCTGTACCAGATCACGCTGCTTGTTTTCGCAATCAAGTATCCATTGATTAACGCCGGAAGTGGATTGTCTGTCATATCGTCATTGATTGCGGCGGCCCTCGTTTACAAGCTGGTCTCGGAAAGCCGCATCCAATCAGAAAAATGGTTTTCCATTATCCGCATTGCCGTGATTCTACAAGTCGTTATCTCTATTTCTCAATATCTCGGCTTCAATCCGATTACCTTTGTTATGAGCAATCTGATTTCGACAAAAGAGGGAATGCCGGGGGATTTCGTCGGCACCATCGGGAACCGAAATTATCTCATGGCGTTCGCCGCTATGTCCATCCCGCTTTTCATCGGATGGAAGTCAATCCACTGGAAAATCGAAAAGCCCCTCGGAGTGGACGGTTGCTATCCCTGGAATATCAGGATCAACATTTCATTGATCGTTATCTTCATCGTTTTGTGTCTTGCGCCTTCTCCGGCTACGCTCGCCGCCGTGATCGGGCTTGCGGTCTATTTCAACCGGGGCTGGAAGTGGATTGTCATTTCGGCCTGCATAGCATTGGCCTATGTGTACGGATACGTCATTTTCAAAGGTGCCCACCTTACCGATTTTGAAAGATTGCCGGACCAATTAAACCAGATATGGAACACCGGGAAGGTATTGATTCCGTTCAACGGCGCGCTTTATCCGGCGGAATATATACCGAATTGGTACGACATCGGCAGGTTCTCAATGTGGCTGACCGCATTGAGCAAGCTGATTACGTCATGGTCCGCCATGGTCTTCGGTTTCGGCCCGGGCGCGTTTTGGGGAAAAGCTTATAATCTGCACAGCGAATACATGGCCGCATGGTTTTATTTCGGCCTGATCGGGCTTTCCGTCATGATCGGCTACATCTACACCACCATCAGGTTTTTAATCAAAAAAAAGGACATGATTCTGTTGTCGGCCTTCGTCATTCTCTGTCTGGACATGGGCGCAAACCACACGCTGCATATAGCGACAACGGCGTTTCTGGCCGTCATTATCTGCGGATTGATCGAAAGAGAAAGGTTGATCTATGGCAAACTATAAGAGCTTTGAAGAGATTTACAACGCGGTCATGCTGGCGATAGGCGACCTGAGTTATGGCAGGAAGGAAGAGGTCAAGGCCGTTGTCAACATGATCTACCTCAATGAGATTCAGTCCGTCGATGAACTCTACCCGCTTTTCTGGTTGCTCGAAACCGACGACACGAAGAAATCAAAAGACCCGGTAACGGCAATAACGTCAATCACAAAAGCCACGCCGCCCGTTGTGACTTCCGTGGCTCATGGACTTGTAACCGGTGATCTTGTGACGCTCTATGATTCCGACATGACGGAAATCAATTATCAGACCTGTCACTTTACGAGGACATCAGCGGACGCGGGCAGCTTGCAAGACCTATCAAAAACCAGCATTGCCGGTCTCGGTTACGCCGCAGCGGGAACCACGGGGAAGATGCACCACCGGGGAGTGACCCTGACCGCCTGCAAAAGAGTCCTGCTTGCGAACTGGCATGGCTACAGCCCCGGCATGGAGTTTCTTTCCCCGAAAGAAATAGCCGATCAGACAACGTGGCTTGACGAGTCCACGTCCAGACCTACAAAAATGCTTTACAGAAAGGTCTATACCGCAGCCGGGGCGGAATACGACTATCTGTTGTGGTTTCAGGCCGCCGACGATGCCTACGATCTGCACCTTTGGTATGAAAAGAATATCGACAGGCTGTCCGCGACGACCGATGTTCCTGTCGGGCCGCCACAGGTTGCCGACGCGATTATCGCAGGCGCGATTATGAGGCTTGTAAAAAACGAAGTCCAGGTTGAAAACGCCGTAGTTTGGCCGAGCGTCTATAAATCAAACCTTGAAGCCATCAAATCCATGAACCGAAAATGGTGGGAGAACATGAAACAAAGCGAAAGGTCAGGTCTGTATTTGCCATGAAGAAAGCCTTTGTCGCCATAGCATTGATTTTATCTATTGTCGGGATAGCCATAGGACA
>JBAZRS010000001.1:39174-42608 GCA_041662825.1 Victivallales bacterium
GGGCCTTTCGCCCTATCCGTTCCCGTTCGTGGGCAGATGGAACCCGTCTGACAATCCCCTTTTGCTTGACGATTACGGCTTGCAGGACATTCAGAACCTCAGAAAATCGGGCAAGCATTTCAAGGGCGTTTCAGGGCATACCGCAATCAATACCAGCGCACCGACAACGGGCGGATCGGCCTTCGTTTATCTTGCCAATGGTTTTCATTATCGAAAGTCTCAACCTTCTGAAAGTCATGTAATAGTCTATTCGGCCAACTCAGCGGCGATCACTTCCGGGCATTTATTCCAGAACACGACAGCGATTCCAAACGCGGGGAACTTCTCTGCAACCGTCCTGCACACGCCCTCGTATTTTAACCATATCTGGCGATTCTCGAACGCGCCGGGCGGGGATATGCTCGCGTCAAATGGAGACGAAACCCTGATATGGAGCGGAAGCGAAACCGAAGCCACCAGCTTTGTCACGACCACCGTTGCGCTTTCGGGCGTCACAACAACATTAACGAACCCGAACGATTACACCGATCAGGTCAGAAATACTCAAACCGACGCTGAAAACGTGGCCTATATCGGCGGCGGGAACGATTCATATACAAAGCTGCTTTTGCACGTAGACGGCGCGGACGGATCAACCACGTTCACGGATTCATCCGGCTCCGCGCATACCGTTCTTTCCGCAGGATCCGCGCAGATCGATGTTGACCAGAAGAAATACGGGACCGCTTCGCTCCTGCTTACGTCGGCCACATCGACGACCTATGCGATTACAGCCGATCATGCCGATTGGAACATGGGCACCGGGGCGTTTACAGTAGATTTTTGGGTAAGGTTCAACGCAGTTCCGGGGGCCGATCAGGCTTTCTTTTCTCAATACGTGGACGGGACAAATTACGTCCGATGCTTTTACAATAAGTCAACAGGTTTAATCGATTTCACGATTAACGACGGCGGCACATCGCAATCATCCAGAACGCTTTTTTCGCCTGCTGCAAACACATGGTATCACGTTGCTATCGTCAGAGGATGGGCGGGGAGCAACACCACGATTGCTGTTGCAATCGACGGGACCGATGCAGGAGCGCAAACCGGATTCACAAACGAATGGAAAGACCTTGCGGCGTCCTTTGAAATCGGAGCCTTCGCAACAGCCAATAATCTTGAAGGCTGGATTGACGAATTCAGGGTTACGAAGGGCGCCGCACGATGGACGGCGGACTTTACCCCACCGTCACGACCCTATACGTCCGCATCAAATACATGGTTGATAGGTTTCAAGAGACCGCTTCAGGGCGTCAAATATTACGTTTCCGATGTCAATACCTCTGCATCCACCTTAACAGCTTATGAATGGAACGGGGCGTCGTGGTCCGGGCTTACGGTAACGGACAACACCGTGACGGGGGGGAAGTCATTAGGGCAGACCGGGACCGTCACATGGTCATCCACGGTCAACACTTCAAAGCCGCGATACATCAACGGCCTTTCTCTCTACTGGTACGAGTTCACGCTTTCGGCGGGAGAGGCGACGATTTATTACACGACAGTCGATGCCCCGATACAATCAATTAAAAATATATGGGACGGTGCGGAGCAGCAGGCCGTCAAGGTGTTGAAATACGACTCTGTTTATAAAGACTACACCGCAGAAGCCGGGGACGGAGCATTGGCAAGCTACGTCGATATGAGCGCGGCCAGTACCGCCGTTGACCTCTATCTTGGCTTTGTCGATCCGCAGCAGGCGTTTAATTTCACCTTCGTAGCGGGCTACGAGAACACGAACGCATCCACTTTGACGGTTTCGTATTGGGACGGATCCGCATGGGCCGCCGTTTCGACGCAATCCGACGGCACCTCTGCAAGCAGCAAATCATTTTCTAAAACCGGAGTGGTTGCGTTTCAGGCACCTGAAAAGGGAACTGAATATAAACGGGCGTTTTCGGATGAATACCCGCTGTATTACTATAAACTTGAATTTTCAGCAGCCCTTAGCTCTTCGGTAAGAGTGGGGGAAATCCGGGGGATTCCTTCGCCTCCTACGCTTCCGCCTTACAGATTTTCAGAATCATTCCAGAGCAGGGCCTTCCTTTTCAACGAGAAGAACGGAGCAAAGAACAAGGCCATTTACTCCGTCACGGACGCGACGGATATTTTCAACGGTTCTGATTCAGGCGTGATCTATTTCGGGGATAAGACCCCCATCACGGCAGCGGCGGTCGTCTATAACGTCTTTCAGACCACAGCGGTTGAGCAGCTCCTTGTCACGAAGGAAAACGAGACATGGCGGCTTTCCGGGGCCGATCCTGAAAACTGGACGCTGCAAAAGATGTCCGGCAACATAGGATGTGTCGCTCCGCTTTCGATGGTATCCGCAGAGGCTACAAACACCAGCACGGAGGTTAAAAGAGCGGTTGCGATATGGGTTTCGGATAAGGGACCCGTGATGTCGGACGGCGCGAACATCATACCGATAGGCGAGGACATCCGGTGTTATTGGGACCCGAACGATTCAAGGTTCATCCCCGTGGCATGGCAGCCCAAATCTGTTGGTTGGTACGACACGCAGAGCAAGTCTTATAAGCTGTTGATCGCATCCGGCGCAACCAGCTCTGCCCTGAATACCGAACTGGAATATTCGCTTCCGAACCGGGAATGGACGAAGATTTACCGGGAGAACGCAGCAGGCGCGAATCCCTTACAATCCGGCTGGCCGGTATGGGACACAAACGGCCTGGGTTATACATACGGAGGCGGGAAAGACGGGTTCATGTACCGTCTCGAAAACGGGAACAACTGGAACTCGGTTGCAAATATCACTTCTTATATTCACACAAAAGACATGATCCTTGACAACCAGACCCCGCTTTTCAGGACATCGATAATCAAATATCTCCGAACTGCCTACAAACTGAAATCCGTGGGGAATATCACCGTCAATCATTACGGCGACCGGGTGTTGACCATATCGGGAACCAGCAATCAGGCGGGACCAGCGCTTATCACGTCGGCATCGACGACGTATTACAACACGCAGTCAACGCAGATCGGGCCGTTTTTATATCACTCGCTCAAATACACGGCCACCACAAACGTAGCTGATGGATTGGAATTGACCGGCATGGGCGTTTATTTCGAGCCTCAGACCGTCATAAGATAGGAGGGGAATATGGATTTCAGCCAGTACCTTCAAGAGTATATGAATTTTGCGAAGCTAAAGGGCATGGCTCCGACTCAGAGGCAGGGCACGCAGATCCTGGGGCCTTATTTTCAGCAGGCGGGCGCCCGGGAACTCGCCGGCCGGAAGATGGACACGCAGGAAAAGCAGTTTGCGCAGTCCCTGGCATGGGACAAGGAAAGCCTGGCAAAGCGGCTCGGAGAAGAAAGATACAGAACGGATCAGATGATCGGCGCGGCAGGGACGGGAGATCGGAACG
>JBAZRS010000002.1:0-38718 GCA_041662825.1 Victivallales bacterium
CTGCCGAGATAGAAACCGGCTCGATTATCGGTGGATTCGCCCACAATTCAGTGCTGGCGTTGGCCGATAAAGTGGTGGCCGCGGTTAAATCCGGGGCGATCAAGCGCTTTGTCGTTATGGCCGGCTGCGACGGCCGTCAAAAGACAAGAGGCTACTTCACCGAGGTCGCGGAAAACCTTCCGAAGGATACGGTGATCCTGACAGCGGGCTGTGCGAAATACCGCTACAACAAGCTCAACCTCGGCGACATTGCCGGTATTCCCCGCGTGTTGGACGCAGGCCAGTGCAACGACTCATACTCCCTAGCCGTCATAGCGTTAAAACTGAAAGATGTTTTTGGCCTGAAGGACATCAATGAACTGCCGATATCCTTCGACATAGCCTGGTATGAACAGAAGGCTGTAGCAGTTCTGCTCGCCCTTCTGTCTCTGGGTGTCAAGGGTATCCGTCTCGGACCGACCCTTCCGGCGTTTCTTTCCCCGGCGGTTGTCAATGTCCTCGTCGAAAAGTTCAATATCAAACCTATAAGCACGGTGCAGGATGACATTACGGCAATGATGGTCGGCAAATAAAAGCTTAGCTGCATATATCCGTTCCCGGTACCTTTCTTTGCAAAAAAGGAAAGGTGCCGGGCGGTTCTGATCAACCATTCCAAACGCAATTCCTCAAAACATTTTATACCACAGTTGTTACTTTGCAGGTAAACTCAACAAAGACTTCTTCCTAAGTAAGTGAGCTTTTAGGATTTTGCATGGATATACCCTCTTTCAGTTAGTACTAAACATCGATGCCTCTTATTCTTGATCATGTGGAGGGGTGTGATAACTAAGTACCGGAAATCGCGATAAGTGACTTACACGATGCTTTACACTTGCTTTACGAATGATTGATATTGAGTCTTAATCAAATTAAATTTGATTATATAAGAAAAAATATTTTGGCCGTTTTTTATCCACTTTATTTAGCGCTATTTTTATATTTTAAAAAAAGCGATCTAGCTCTTTCAATGGCCTCCTCAGCCTTTTTATGATTTTCACCATAAACACCTTCTATTAATACCATCTTATAATATAATTCTGCCTCAATCATTGCCCAAGCAATTTGTCCCTGATTTCCATCTGGCCACGTTTTTATATACCGATTATATTTTTTCATTACAATATCAAATTCTTTAAGTGATTTTTGGGCATCTAATTTTAATGATGTTGAGTCAGAAAAAACAACCTCAACTTTATCTAACACATCAAGAGCTTGTTCTGTTATCTTAATAAAATCATTTTTAGGTATAATATCCGCCGCAGTAACTATTGTTATTGTTATAAAGAGTAAAATTATAGATACTAAAATAGAAAATATTTTCATTATTTCACCTCTCCATATCCCTGGCGAACCAAATAACCTTCCCATTAATTTTTATCTTGTCGGATTCAATTTCATAAGGCTCATATTGTTTATTGTCGCTGATAACGCGAAGTTTTCCATCCGGGAAAACCGGTTGAATTCTCTTTATCATAATTTCGTGATTGACAGATATAGCGTAGATACCTCCCTGGGATGCGATATAATTTTTACCGTGATCAACCAAAACCAAGTCTCCATTTAATAGAGTTGGTACCATACTATCACCAGTGACCTTAATCAAAGACATATTATCCGGGCTTCCCTTATGGATGATCCAATCCTTACGAAAGGCGATACGTAAATCAACTGTATCGTCAGGTTCTAGACCACCACCTGCGCTGATCTTACCCCGCATTTGTCGGATGAAAATAAATTCATCTGATACTCCATACCCATCGGCGGAATCATTTACTGTTGGCGCGGCACCAGATTGTCCACCCACATCGGGATATTTTGATTTATCGGTGAATATTTCACCGATTCCATCTAAAAGCCATTCTTCCCGGACATTAAAAACATGACAAATAGACCGTCTTAATGATGGTTCAACGGGAGATTTATTGTTTTCTATTTGAGATATAGTGCTTTTAACACGGTCTATTTTGGCACCGAAAGATTCTTGACTAAGATTTAGTATATTTTCCCGTAACTCTTTAATTCTTTTACCTTCTGACATATTTTACCTATCTATAAGTTCAATAATAAAACAATTTATATTCAAATAATGAACTTTTCTCTTGACAATGTTTTTTAATTGAACTAAAAGTTCAATTATGAACGCTAAACACTTAACACAAGACGACCAACAAAGATACCGCTACATCAAATCATTACTTGCCCTCAAGGGTGACGAAATCGAACTTCAGAAGATTGCCGAAAGGGCCGAGGCATCAGGTGCGCTCGTCTCTCAGGTTATCCGCGGGCACAGAAAGGGCTTCGCCCGCAACGGTAAAAAAATCGCAAAAATTAAACAATTATTAGCGGCGGCACTCAATAAACCAGAGGAAGAACTATTCCCCAGGAAGGCCGCATAACAAAAGGGGTATATCATGCAAAAAAGAACTATCGAAAAGATCATAAACCACCATCCAGTTCATCTACGGCTTCATCTATTAACCCGTTTACGTAGTCTTCATCCCGAATATGATCGTATGAATTCAAGTGAGCAGAGGAAAGCGCTAATAAACATGCTGTCGTCGCGTCGATCTCATAACACCCTACGAGGTGACGCCCAGTGAATAGCCAGATCTGGAATATATCAGTAAGTGTAATGACACCATTTTCAATCTTTTCCGCGATCCTTTTCATCGATCCTGCCAAATTTTTAATGCCCTGTGCCCTATCCTCGTCACTCAATGAAGAATATACCTGGGCAATCGTAATGATTGCCTCCATTTCCTTGTTATTGACTTTTGGCAGAATCATCACCGGATTATTATCCGCATTCAGCATATACAGGCGGAATTCGGCTGCTTCGCAAAATGTATCTATCAACTTCTTTTTCGGAAATTCAATAAGTTTATCCGGGTCGCCGGTTGTTGCGATCGCGACAAGATTCATCATCTCATTATGGATTGCCTTAAAATCATCTTTTATGGAATCCGGCAACATAAATTATCCCATCCGATTTTTTCTAGAGTCTATCAAAAATAGCGAGGATTGCAATGTCAAAAAAACCTAAACAAATTGACGAAACACAAACCAGCCTTTTCGCGCTTCTCGTGCCGGAGTCTCCACCAAAACCAGGCAGCATGGACATCAGTATGCGGCTGCGCCACGCCGTTTCCAACGCGATAAAAAAATCAGAAAAAGACCGGATCGATATTTGCGCCGAGATTTATAAATTGTCCGGGAAAGAAGTGCCGAAAAGCACGCTGGACGGCTGGAGCGCTGAATCGCGCGATCTGTCAAACGACAGCATCGATTTTAACGGAAATAAGAGATGGGGCATATCAGCTGACATCCTCGCAGCGTTTTGTTGCGTCACGGGCGACTGGGAAACACTCTTCATTATAGTCGAGGCCTGTAATTACAAAGCGCTCAAGGGCAAGGATGTCGTCCGCGCGCGCATCGGATTACTCAAGGAAGAAATCACAAAAAAGAATCAGGAACTGAAGGGTCTGGAAAAGGCCCTGGTCGAATCAGAATGAAATAAAGGTACAAGTCCCGCGCGCCTAACGGCGCTGGGATAATTCGCACTACGCTTCAGGCGGCGCACAACTTGCCTTCAGCGTGTGCTCATTAGAGGAGGTGTTTATGACGGCGAAGAGTTGCAGAAAAATTGAGGTGCTCATCACAACGGACGCGATCTTTAGTGTCCTTCAAAACACGAAGGATCCGATCAGTGTAACCGATATCGCCCGCGCGACCGGTTTGAGCGTTGACAGTTGTTTCCGGCAGATCGGCACGATGGCCGAATTGCGCTGGGTAGAGAAAATTGGCGACGGTTATGTTCTCGGCATGAGACTGGCGGTAATTTGGGCGAAGAAGAAAGCAATGCTGGAATCAGAACGGGACACCATCGATAAAAAATTAACGGAGATAGGAGGAGATCATTAATGAAGAGAAAAACAGAAACGGAGATTTTTACAGGTGCGGTTTCAAAGCATGCGGAAGACTCGGAAAAAATGAAGCGCGATTTAGAAAAAAGCGTGGAGCAAAAACAGCAGGAAAAAGAAATTGCCATCGGCGAAATTTATGAACTGGCTGGGAAAATTAAAGCCACTAATTTTTCAAAACATCAATCCGATTTTTTTACTCTCTTAATGCTTAAAAAAGTCAAAGACTCCAAAGAATACCGTGAGCGTTTCGGAATGACTTGGGAAAATTTCTGCGATCATGTTGGCGTAAATTGGCGCACAATTGATCGCAATTTAGAAGATTTAAAGCCTTTTCATCAGGATTTTTTACAATCTTTTGTAAATTTTACAGGGGTCACAGTAAACAAAATCAAATACTTAGCAATGAACGAATCTGTCACGTTGACAGAAAATGCCATTACCTACAACGGCGAAACCATCCCGGTGGATGCCGAGCATGCGGATGAAATCAAAGAACTCCTGGAAACCCTCGAAGAAAACCACAAAAAAGCAACTGACGAAGCCGACACGACGATCCGCACTAAAGATCGGCTGCTCAAGTCAAAGGACGAAACCCTTAACAAGCTGGAGCGCGAACTAAAGCGCCTGGAACGTACCGTTGATAAGTCCGACCTCACGGATGAAGAGCAGGACGCCTGCAATCTGCTGCACCAGGTGCAACTCGATTTTCTAACCTGGATTTCCGACATCAAGAAAAAAATCAAACCGCATGAAGCCCCGGAGATCGCTCTGCGCCAGTATTATTACCTGCTCATTTTTATATCCAAGCTGGCGATGGAAGAGAGACTGAACCTTCAGGAATCCTATGCCGCCGCCGAAGAGGTTCCCTGGGAAATTACCGACATGGAAATCCCTCCGCAGGAAGTAATGATCGACAACCTGCCCATGACAGCGGGCAAGGGCCTGGGCAAAAAAGTCGCGGCAAAAATAGCAGAGCGGAAAGCGAATAAAAAAAATAAACAATAAGAAGGCACAACTATGGCAGTCTCGGAAACCATACTTGATCACATTCAAAAGAGTTTAAGCGGCCTCGCGACAGGCGAGATCTCAAAACGGATAAAAGAATTGGCCACGCATTATGGCGTCACAGCGGCCACCATCAATCGTTACGCGGCGGCACGGGGAATCCGGTTTCGGAAGGAGCGTAAAACAAAGGGTATGTCCGGCGCATCGCGTGAGATTCTTCTAAACGCCTCTACGCTGCTACTTACATCCAGACGCACATCCAACGAGATTCCCCTGCCCGCCTGCGACGCCAAGATGATCCTCGAAGATTCCGGGATGGAGACGGGCAATGTTTCGACCAGCCGGTTTTTATCCCGCCTGAGACAAGAGCAGATATCCGCAAAGGATCTGCTCCGGCCATCGCCGCACCAGCGGCTTTTGTCAGCCCATCCAAACCATGTATGGCAATTTGACGTGACAAACTGCCTCCAGTATTTCCTCGATACAAAAAAAGGCCTGGGCGAACGCGACACCGAAATGACTCTCTACAAAAACAAACTCGTGAAGACAGCCAAAACAATCAAAAAAGAATTGCTCCGCTACGCAGTGGTCGATCATTGCAGCGGGGCTTTTTTCTTCCTTTATTATTATGCATCAGGTGAGCGCGCCGTGGACGGCTCCGATTTTCTCTTTCGTGCCATGCGTCCGAAGGATGAACTCATCTTGCGCACATGGAACGGGGAGTCGGCTACCAAACTCGGAAAATACCGCTTCCACGGCGTGCCATTGATGCTTATATCCGACCGTGGCTCAATTCTTACGGCAAAGGCCAATCAGGCGCTCATGGACGCGCTGCGGGTCGATCTTCAACTGCATATGCCGGGCAATCCCCGCGCGAAGGGCGCAATCGAAGGCCTGATGCATTACATCAACCGTTTTGAAGGCCGGTTGAAGTTTCAGCGGCCCGCGAGTCTTGACGAGCTAAATCGCTGGGCACTTGACTGGTGCATCTATGCTAACGGCGCGATCAAAATGCGTGACGTAGCGCCCCGCTCGGTTCTTTGGTCATACATTACAGCGGAGCAACTTCGCCTTTGCCCGGAGCAGGAACTTTACCGCCTCCTGATTAAAGAGCCGACGATCACCAGGACGGTGGACGGCTCGCGGCTGATCAGCGTGGATAACCGCTCCTATCAGATCCCCGATTCCCAGGCGGCTGGCCAGAAGGTCAACGTTGTGCGGCATCCTTATGAATACCCGAACATCGAAGTCCACTTTAACGGCAACGTATGGCTGTGCGAACCGATACCCGAAGACATCTTCGGACGCCTGAGCAACGGCACTCCCTACGGCGAATACAAGACACCGAAACATACCGAAACGCAAAGAGCCAAGACAGAAATGGAGCAAACCGCCGAAGCCTGGGGCATCACATGGAAAGGCACCGGCGACAAGCGCATGGGCGTGGCCCCACCTGTCGGTTTCGAGTCGCCGCTTACCATATTCGGCCATCAGGCGGATAAGGTCGGCAACCTCGAATTTATCGAACGCAAAGGAACGCCGCTGGAAATCAAAGCGCCTGAGCTGCCTATAAACACTGCAATGCCGATGGATGCGGCGCAAGTTTCGCGCGGCATTGCGGTGCGGCAGATTTCCTTTACTGAATTTTTAAAGAATTTACGCGCGGAGATCGGCGTCATTACACCGGTGATGAACCGGGATCTCCGCATCAAATATGAAAACGGCATCGAAATAAAAGAAGCGGAGGAGGTGATCAGGGCAATAGTTGAGGGGTCATGGGTCAAGGGTCAAGAAACAATGGAAGCGATGGGATAAAGCAAAATGATGGTGAAAAAATGAAATTTAAAACTGAAACCTTGATGACAATTATATGCACGGTGATTGCGACATGTGTGGCCATACTGGTTGGGCATTATGTTTATACGGTCTTCCAATCAGTTGCGACCAAAATAGGAAATATTCCCGGATAAAATACTGGATTCCGGCCTTCGCCGGAATGACAGAACAGAAGGATGGTGCGTATGGGAAGACGAAAAACAAGCAAAGAGACACCCTATCAACTGGCATTCAAGCCAATCATTTTAAAAGAGTTATGTGTGGATTGTGGGATCACTCAGACGCGGATCGGCAAGGCGACTGACCTCAGCCGGACGTCGATCAATCTCACACTCAATCGGGGATACATCCCCATCGAGCGGCCTGATTTCAAGGCCAAAGTAGAAGCGGAAATATCAACCGACGAGCGGGCCATGCAATGGCTGATCGAGCGGAATATGAAGGTGCAGGACATCTGGAACCCGCTGGGAAAGGATTTGCGTAATGTTTCACCGGCAGCGGACAATTCGAAGATGTGGGCAACAAGGCGGCAGGCGGCAATGGTGCCGGGCGATCCTGAACAACTAATTAATAGCGTGGAGGTGGAGATGATAAGTCAAGAAGCAAAAAAATATTATAAAATTTTTAGAGATCCTTTTACCGACGACATACAAAAAGAGGCGGACGTTTTCATGAGCGATGAACACCGCTATATCAAAGAGGCAATGCTGGACGCCGCCAAGCACAGCGGCTTTCTAGCCATCATCGGCGAAGTCGGCTCCGGAAAAACCGTTATCCGCCGCATGGTCATGGAGCAACTCAAAAAAGACGGCGACATGATTGTAATCTTCCCGAAAATCATCGACAAAACAAGAGTTAATTCCTCGAGCATCTGCGACGCGATCATCATGGATTTGTCTGAGGAAACACCCAAACGAACGCAGGAAGCAAAATCAAGGCAGGTTCACAGACTCCTGCTGGAACGCGCAAAACAGGGATTCCGCAGCGTTTTAATACTTGAAGAGGCGCATGATCTCACTACCTTCACTCTGAAGTATCTCAAGCGATTTCAGGAACTAGAAGACGGATATCGCAAACTACTCGGCATCATCCTGCTGGGCCAGACCGAGTTGAACAATCTTCTGGATGAATCACGGCATATCGAAATGCGCGAAGTGATCCGCAGAATCCAGACGGCGGAAATCAAAGGTCTCAACGGCAACACAAAAGAATATCTGAAACTGAAATTTAAACGCATCGGCATTAAGATCGAAGATATTTTTGAAGACAGCGCGTTTCCCGCTCTCGCAAAACGTCTCACGACAAAAGATCGGCGCGACAGGGCAATTTCTCATGCATACCCACTGGTCGTGAACAACTACGCCGCGCGGGCAATGAACTTGGCCTTTGAAATGGGCGAAAAGAAAGTCACAGCGGACGTCGTGATGGCAGTTTAAAAAAATGTCATTCCCGCGCAGGCGGGAATCCAGGAGAAAAAGAGATGCCAAAAATTATAAGTGAAATGGATAAAAAATTCTTTCCCATCAAATTATCGTTTAACGAGATTGTAGCATTACGCATAATGCTTGTAGGCGGCAGAATGTTCACGAAAGATGAATATAAAAAATGCGTTAATGGAGTGATGGCCCGAATTGGAAAAGCTATTGAAGCACAGGGTGTGCCAAGAGCTACAGTCGAACAACTGATAAAGTTATAACGGGAGACACGATCATGAAAGAGAATATCAATTGCGGCGCAATAAAGGTCATGCTGGTCATCGTTTTGATGATGCTGTCAACGATCAATGCCTGGTCTTTCGATGTTGATGTCAGGGCCAAACAAGTCATTTACAGTGATAGCCAGACAGAACCAGCGCAAGGCTTAGAGGTAAGAGCCGGAGGAACATTATTTATCTGGGGTTCAACAGAAAATCCCTTGCTTCGATTAGGCAGCCAGCCGGGAGCAAATGTCATCCTTTTGGGAGTGGGGATAGGGTTGAAACAATCAGTCGGTGACTTTAACTTTTACATTAAAGGTGGATATTATTTTCCCAAGACGGGTCTTGTCGCAACCTATAGTGAGGGCGTGTATATCCTAATGACGCAGCAAATTCCGACGTATCCCATCCCATCAGTGGGAGACCCTGAGTTTCCGCATTGGCAGTATGACATTCATGACGCGATCGGCGGGGAAATAGGAGTTGAATATCGGAAGCAGGTTTATAAAGCGATCTCCATTTATATGGACGCGTCTTACCGGTATTTGCAACTCAGAGAATATTATTCAGTCAGCAAACCTGATTTTACTACTTATTTGGAAATGCAGGACAACAGGAATTTCTCCGCCTTTACCATAGGCGGCGGGATTTCTATTGAATGGGGGATTTGAGATGATAAAAATATTTAAAGGTACTGATCCCATTCGCATGCGCTCAGGGATAGCTCGCTCTAATGTCCCCGCGCGCTGCGCTTCGGCGACACAAGGACTCGCTATAACCTGCATCGAAAAGATGCCGATAAAAAAAAGAGTGCCTTTCCATGCGTGGGCGTTTGAAATCGTATGCTGGGCGTTCATCTGTTACGCGGTGCTCTACTTCACGCCGGTGTGCTGGAGAATATTTACAAGGTAGTTAAGTCCCGCGCGCCTATCGGCGCTGGGATAATTCGTCCTACGCTTCGAGCGGCGTCAAACTTGCTCTCAGCGTGGACTCATTAGGAGGTTTTAAAATGGAACGAGATAAAAAGAGAGACATCGATACGTCCGAAAACAGACTGCGGTTGTTATCCGTATTAAACAACCACGTCGGGGAAGTCAACGCGATCAGCATGACGGCATTGTATGAGGCCGTGTTTGATCGGCCCTGGGATGAAAAAATCAACGACACCCGAAGTCTGCGTACACTCATTACGCTGATGCGTCAGGATGGTGTGGCGATTTGCTCGGTATCATCACAGAACGGCGGCGGTTATTATATTGCCGCCGCGACCAGTGAATTTCTGAACTTTCTGCGCAAGAATGAACGCCGGGCGCTGCTCATCCTCATGCGCAATTCGAAAATGAAAAAAATCAGCCTCCCCGAATATCTCGGCCAACTAAAACTTGAAATGGAGACAAACCCGAATGAAAAAGCAGCTTAAAGACACCTCTGTCACTATAGTCCAGGAAGAAGCAAACGAAAAACTCCTTCTTGTGAAACATATCAATGAACGCATAACCGATTTGGAAGCAAAGGCGAACGCCGAAATGGAAGCAGTGTTGTTGCCCTATAAAGCATTTCTTGATGCGCTCCAGACCGACAAAGCCGCCCTGGAAAAAGAGATCACCACGCTGATGAAGAAAAATAAGGGTGTTCTTTTCGACGGTACCGACGTTGTCAATCTGCCGCACGGCTCCCTGATCCGGAACCTCGGCGATCATGTCACTATCCCGAAGACCGCGTTGGAAGCCTGCAAGACCAACAAGTTTAACGATGTTATCAAAATTGTCGAAAGCCTAGACCGCGACAAAATTGAAAAATGGCCGGACGCCAAACTCGTGCTCATCGGAGCGGAACGGAAACCGAAGGAAGAGTTTAAATACACGGTGAAATAATAATTGTCATTCCCGCGAAGGCGGGAATCCAGGAGAAAATAAATGAACCTACAAAAGCAAAATCAAAGAATAGGCCATTTATTATTGGAACTGAATCACGACTTGGAAGTGAGAGAAAACCCTGAGGTTCAAGTCGGTTTACTGGAGATGATCGGGTATGTCGTGGTCGGATTGGTATCCTTTATTCTTATATCGGGGATTCTGAGAGCTTTGTTCTGGAGGTTGCCATGATTAAAATAATAATCGATTTAATTATAGGATTCATTATCGGGTTTGTATGGGGTTTTGGTATCCGGGATATCCTGAGTGGATCTAACAGCAACGGGAAAATGCAACGCCCTGAACCGTGGCCTGAACCACCGCCAGAAAAGGGTGTTGAATGAGCCCGACGATTGAAGCGCCAGTGGAGAGGATCTGCGCGACGTGCGCGCATTACGGATTCAGTCTCGGTAATCCCAACGGATGGCGATGGACGTATTGCGCGAAGAAACATGAATGGTTTTCGGACAGCGAAGAGAAGCCGGGAGAACGAAAGGGGTGTGAGGAATGGCAGTGAGCCTGTGACTCCCGAACGGGAGTCCAAAACGAACTGTCCCTGAGCGAAGCGAATGGGAGAATGAACACAGGAGAACGGAAAATGGGAATAAAGAATCTGAAAGTAATAAAAAATGACCGAGCATGGCGGCGGTTTTGCCGGACAAACGACATCGATTACGATTATGTACCGACGCCGAAAGAATATCCCTTCCTGATAGATTCACAATATCAGGGGATACAATTAGATTATTATTATTTTGCTGACATCGAAAAACTGCGGAATAAATTAATAAAAGCGATGTGAAAAGGAATGTGAAGAGTATGCGTTTTAACTGCCCACATTGTCACGAGGAGAGTAATTTTATGGATATTCAAATAAGCAAGGATTTAGAATTCGTCATTGCCGCGCTGCCCTCTTTCGGCACGCGGTACGCGCATCTTGTCATGGGATACGCGCAGTTATTCGGCGTCACGCCCATGCATTTAAAAGCAAAGAAGTTCAGAATCATTATTGAAGAAATAAAAAAACTTTTTGATTCGCAGTCGTTTGCCTGGGAGAAAAAAGCATATTCCATCAGTCACGCTGGAATCGGCGAGGCATTGGACATTATGATTAAAAGAGACTTTCGGAAACATCTCACAAATCACAATTATCTCAAGACGGTCATGATCGATATTTCAGAGCGCGAGAGAAAAGAGACCTCGCGCACCGAAGAAAAAAACCTACACAAAAAAGAGGCTGATTTAATGATCGGCAATGGACGTCCCGTGGCACCCTCCCTCAATCCCTCCCGTCAAGGGAGGGAAGTAAACAATGATTCCTCCCCCTTGATGGGGGAGGATGAAGGCGGGGGTGAGAACATTTCGGAAACCCGATCCATTAACGATTTGCCGTCCGATATCCGTCAGGGGATCGCTAAACTTAAAGACAAATTAGGCCTCGACATAAACAATATCGGAAAGAGGATTGACTAAATGGCTTATATGATCGATCCCAAACAAATAAAAATTATTCATACGGCGATATCAAAATTGGATCTATCCGATGATGAATATAGGGATATCCTCCTGGGCCACTTTAAAGCCTCCTCTTGCACTGATTTAACCTACATCCAGGCGTCAAATCTGATCGACTATTTCAAGACGCTTGGATTTAAAATCCCCAGGCGGAAAAAATACACAAAAGGAACGTCGGCGTTGCAGGATCATTACCCACTGCGAAGAGATATGCCACCGAATGTATTTGTATTGCCGACACGCGATCAACTAAAGATGATAGACGCCTTGGCCGGTCAGATCACATGGAAGTTTGAAGACGGTTTTCAGCGGTGGATGAAAAAGTTTTACAAAATAGACCGTATCACAAAAGACTGGGAAGCGTCGACCGTCATCGAGGGACTGAAAAAACTGCTGGAGCATCAGCAACCATGCGAGGCAAAGAAGTAATGAGCTGGATAGAATACATCAAAGCTGAACAGCTCCCGGAGGATTATCAACTCATCGTTGCTGCCATCGGACTGGAGAACACCATCAAGCTGGCGCAGGCTCTGCCGAGTGTGTATGTTTATTTAAAAAGCCCGGACAAACTTTTCAAACCGGCAAAGATTCAATACGTTCTGGAGAACCACAAAAAATCCGGCCCGGACAATCCATTTAATCCGCGCCGCATGGCACTGGACACCGGCCTGTCCATCCGCGAGATTTACGACATCATCGAGAACCGCAAAGAACTCTCGAAACAACCCGCATTGTTTGAAGAGGTTTGACTTTTTTCGCCGATAGAATTATAATGAGCCTGAGACTATAGTCCAAAGCGAATTATCCCGGGAGCGAAAGCGACGCGGGATAAAGCATTTACAATAACCTGAAGGTCATCTTCGACAAAAAGCCGTTCGTCCATTAGGAGGGGCGGCTTTCTGCTTTTATGCACGGCGCAAAAGACTTATTCCACAGAATCCCCTAGAGTTTTTCCCAACGCATCTCCTCGCTTTGCCTGTTCCGGCTAGACCTAAGTGATGGCCGCACCACCATCATCCGGTCTAGCCGGGGCGCGCATAAGGAGAGAGAAGGAGTCGCATGATACGACGACTAATCATCACAATTATATTTCTTTTAATTACGCAGCAGACAGCCTTTGCTGCTGATTTTTTACCTGTATGGGAAAACACCATTCTTCCGCACGAGGGCGGATACAGCAACAATATCCATGATCCGGGCAACTGGACTGGAGGTAAAGAAGGCAAAGGGCGTTTTCTCGGCACCAAGTACGGTATAGCCGCCAGCCAGTATGGCACACGGTTACTTTCACAAGGAATCATCATTAAACACCTCACCAAGGAACAAGCCCGCGCGCTATTTGAGCGCGACTACTGGTTGAAATATCATTTCAACGAATTAAAATCCCAGGGCATAGCCGCTGAACTCTGCGACGCAGCCGTGAACATGGGCGGCGCTGGCGCAGAGGCTTTATTGAGTGAAGTATTCCGCGAACTCGAATGGGCGGTAAATATGCCGGTACCTGTACCCGCAAAATTTACAAAAGAAACAATTCAATGGATTAATGATCTCACCTCTTACCGGCCAACACGAGTGGCCTTTTATAATTCGATCAAAATAAGGCGTGTGCGTTTCTACGTCAAGCTGATTGAACGTAGACCGGCCATGAAGCAGTTTTTTTTCGCGTGGATAAATCGGAGCGTGGATTAGAATAAATTAGAGGAGAGGAAATGCTGAAAAGAATACTTGGAATGTTAGGTTTGGTGATGGCCGGACAGGAAATTAATCGGTTGGCTATGGCCGACGTGAGTGCACCGGGCGCAGGTTATTATCACCGTTACACCGGCAAGTCGAAGACCTTCAAAAAAAACAGGCGAAAAGGACTGTAAAGAATAACCTTAGAAAGCCCCTGGGTGTTCCGAACTGAGACGCCGCCCAGGGGCAACCATGTAACTCCTGTGATAGGCCCTGGGCGAGGGTGATGCATCTTCACATTGCCCATAAGTAGCCCAGGGCCAGCGGGCGGGAATGAGGAAGAGTAAATGAGTAAAACGGAAAAAAGAATAATCGGCGGAATTATCATCTTTGTATCACTTGCTGCCGTCTGGGGCTGGTACCATAATCCATTAACGCAATTAACGACAAAATATACAGCGGCACCGGCGATTCCGGCTGCGGCGAAGATTCCGACTGTTAACTTGCCAGTCAAACAAGTTGTTGCTCTCGAAAAGAAGGCTGCATCGAAAAAGCTCAAACTACCCGACGCAATTTCCAACGACGATAAAAAGCAGATCATTGCCACGGCTCAAGTTCCCGAAACGGATACCACCGGGAAAACAGATCTCGTGGCGGTCATGGATACAGATAAAGGCACAACTGAAATCATCGCCAAGCAGCAGCCCCTTTCTTTTTTTGCATTAGAAAACAAAAGGGCTATCGGTCTGCGATACGGATTCAGTACCCTGAAGGGCATCTCCGACACGGCATCAAAAATTAATAACGAGGCTGATATCTATGGACGCTGGGATGTCCTGCGTGTCGGCTCCGTCCACCTGGGGCTTTACGGTGAAGTAAATTCACTAGGCGACGGAAAGGCGATGATCCAGGCGGAATACAGGTTTTAAGGAGGATTTCTCATGTGGATAATTATCATCCCGATATTAGGAATACTCGGTTTCATAATCTATAAAGCAGTAAGCAAAAAAAAAGGAAAGGAAGTTCAAAAGTCGGCAGACCCCTGTGCCGCTGGCGCGTGTGAAGCTGCGAAGCCAGCAGACCCCTGCGCAGCCGGAACTTGTGGCGCTTCACCGCCATCAATAGAAGTTACAGTAGCGCCGAATAATCCACCCTATGTTCCCGCAGGCGTTTTTTGCACAAGATCGACATCCATTATTGCTACGGAGAAATTAACGGGAATTAACTGCGGTGATACCGGCATCAAAAGAGAATGGTTTGATAACGGGATTTTAGTCCCAAACAATAATACGAAAGAACTCCCCAAAACATCCCTTCATGTCAACCATACCATTACTTACAAGGTGTCGGCAGAAGGGATAGAAGCGACAAGCAAGCCGATCAGGATTACCTGAGGACTGAAATATCCTGTCAGTTAGACAGTAATAGGGCGGATGAGATTAAATAATAATGAGCGACATCATCGATCAGGCGCAGGAGAACGATGAACTTTTTCGAAGGGTATCATTGGAAAAACATTTTGCCCGGCATACGCCGGGCTCTGCCGCCTCCGGGAATGCAGTTAAAATAATTGATTGCGCTGATTGTAACGAACCAATACCGGCAAAAAGATTAAAGGCAAACCCACAGGCAACCCGCTGCGTAGAGTGCCAAACGCTGGCAGAAAAGCGAGGCTTTGAGGATGAATAATAAAGAACGAGGTTTTTAATTATGACACCTGATCAGATCGCATCGGTACAGGCAATAGCTTCCATTATGTCTCAAATAGGTACCTGGCCCATCGGAACCGTGCTTGTAGTTATCAGCTTCGGCCCCTGGGTAGTCATGGGTTTCGTATCCCGGTCGATAGAAAAACGTCATGCCGCAGTAATAGAAATGTACAAGAATAATGTCAAACTTGTTGAGTGCTACCAAAAAATAGCATCGGAGCAGGCCGACACAATACGCCTGGCCACGGCGGCAACAACCGAATTGACCACATATCTAAAAAACAGGATGTCGTGTCGCGAAATACTGGCAGCCCAATTAAGGAGTCTTGAATGAGCCTTCAAAACGAAATGCGGCGTACGCAAAAAATAAACCTGGAATTCAAGGCTAAGCGCCTGCGCGGAGAGATTGAAAACTTGGCGCGGATCATATGCGTCAATCTGGATTGCAGTTTGCATCGTCCGGAGGATCTGCCAGTTTCCGAGGTGGATAGCCAGTGGGACGAATTAAAAGACAAATGGGCGGCGCTTAGTATCTGCCTTACTGAAATCAAGAAGCTGGAAGAGGAACTGAAATGAACAATTTTAAAGGTACACTTCCCGCGTCGCTTCGCTCCTGGGATAGTTCGACTAACCAATCGGACGGCGCTGCGCTTGTCCTCTTGGAGTCTCACTATGGCTGAAAAGGGAGCGTACGCACAACTGGAACCGGTTGCCCGGCAGATGTTCATCGACGGAAAATCGCTGACCGCCATAGAGGCCGAGCTTAGCGTGTCCCGCCAGACGCTCACGGCATGGAAAGCGAAGACCAAAAAACCGAACGAAGACCTTGATGAATGGGACAAAGCCAGAACGCGCAAGGCAACATTCGGTCTGCGGATGGAAGCCCTCCTGGAGCGCGAACTTACCCATGCCGAAGATCGTCTACCCGGCGCGATTGACAGCGCCACGATGGATAGCCTGACCAAACTGGGTTCCCTGGTTGTTAAATTCAAGACAGCGGAAAGCGCGGGTCTATTTAGAGATAAAGTGAATGCAACTGCGGCGGAAGTCGCCAAAGTCGTCAAGAAAAGTGGAATGACCACTGAACAGGCGAAGGAAATACAAGATAAAATTTTAGGCATCGTATAATGACGGAAGCTAATCAAACAGATTTTGAAAAGGCGCGCAAGTCAACAGGCATCCTTTTGGGTTATCAGCAGCGCTGGGTAGCCGATCAGTCTGACGTTAAAGTCGGGGAAAAATCCCGGCGTGTTGGATTCTCCTGGGCGGAGGCGGCGGACGATACCCTCTATGCTTCGCAGAAAGGCGATGGCGAAAAGCGTAACGTCTGGTACATCGGCTACACCAAAGACATGGCGCTGGAATTTATCAACGACTGCGCCAATTGGGCACGCGCCTACAAGATGGCTGTCTCTTCCATTGATGAATATGAAGAACCGGACGAAGATGAAAACGGAATCGTCAAAGAACAAAAGATTCTGGCTTATAAAATAACCTTTGAATCAGGCTGGCGCATTACCGCATTATCCAGCAGGCCGACAAATCTGCGCGGCAAGCAGGGGCGCGTGGTGATAGACGAAGCCGCATTCCATGACGATCTGCCGGGCCTCCTGAAAGCGGCAATGGCCCTTTTGATGTGGGGCGGGCAGGTTCGGATCATCTCAACGCACTTCGGCGACAACAACGAATTCAACTCGCTCGTGCAGGACATCCGCGCGGGAAAGAAACCATACAGCCTGCATCGCGTGACATTCGATGACGCTTTAAACGATGGCCTTTACAAACGCATCTGCCAGGTATTGAAACGCGAATGGTCTCCCGAAGCGGAGGCCACGTGGCGTCAGAGCATCATTGATTCCTACGGAGAAGACGCCGATGAAGAACTCTTTTGCATTCCTAGCCAGGGCACCGGCGTTTTCCTTACCCGCGCCGTGATCGAGAAATGCCTCAGCGCCGATATCCCGGTGATCCGCTACGAGCAGCTGTCGTCTTTTGCCGAGGAACCCGATCATACCCGGCATGCCGAAGTTAATGACTGGTGCGAAGAAACACTCAAACCATGTTTTATCGATTTAAACATAAATCAGAATTCTGTTATCGGCGAGGACTTTGCCCGCACCGGCGATTTAACCGTCCTTACGCCGCTATTAGAACAGCAGAGCGCCAACTGGCGCGCGCTCTTTCATTTGGAACTGCGTAATATTCCGTTCCAACAGCAGGAACAAATCTTTTATTATATTTGTGATCGCCTCCCGCGTTTCCGTTATGGCGCATTGGATGCCAGAGGCAATGGGCAGTATCTCGCGGAACGTGCCATGCAAAAATACGGCGCGGATCGGATCGCGCAGGTAATGCTTACCGAGTCGTGGTACCGCGAGAACATGCCCGCCTACAAAGCCGCGTTTGAGGATCAGACAATTACCCTGGCCAGGGACGCCGATGTCATCGAAGACCATCGCGCTTTCAAAGTGATTAAGGGCATAGCCAAACTTCCGGAGATCAGACAGAAGGGCAAGGATAATAAAAAGCGCCACGGCGATTCCGGTATTGCCGGTGCAATGGCCTGGTTTGCCACAAGGCAGGAATGGGGCGGCGGGCCGGTTGAGTATCAAACCGTTTCCAGACGCTGTTTCGCCGGGCCTAAAGATACGAATAATCCAGGCAGTTATATGCAGCGAGGAGCTTATTAATAATGAGCCTGAATTTTTTGAAACGCAGTGCACAAAAAATACTAGAGCGCATTACCCCTGAGCGAAGCGAACGGGGTGATGACGAAAAGTGGAGAATATTTTGAAAAACAGAACCGCGTCATTTATGCCCCACAATCGATTTGACGGTTCAGGTGGCTGCAAAGGGGCGGGAGTTTCATTGACACTGTTTATAAACATAACGTCGCGCGCGACAGGGGCGAAATAATCATGCTGTTAGACCAATTTGGCAGAGAAGTTGAAATAAAGAAGCAACCGGAGACTCGCGAGATCGCCGTTACGACGGTTCGTGACAGGTGGTCGGATTACCCTTCGTCGGGTCTGACTCCTCAACGACTGGCGGCAATTTTCAAAGAAGCCGATATGGGCGACGTTCGCCGTCAGGCAGAGCTTTTCGAAGAGATGGAAGAAAAAGACACGCATCTCTTTTCCGAATTGCAGACGCGCAAAAACGCCATACATGGCCTTGATTATGAAGTCACTCCCTGGGACGAATCCGCTGAAAACAAAAAAATCAGTGAGTTTGTCTCCGATTGCCTGAACTCTCTGGAAAATTTTGATGACGCGATTCTCGACTTGCTCGACGCCATCGGCAAAGGATATTCCCTGGAAGAGATCAGCTGGGATATCAGCTCAGGTAAAGCGATTATCTCCGGCCTGTCCTGGCTTCATGCTAAAAAGGCTGTGTTCTATGAACGCGGCGCAGCAAATATGTGGGCAAAGAGCACCGAATGCCCCCGGATCCTGACCGAAGCCGAGCCGTTCAACGGTGAAATCATGCCGCCCTTCAAGCTGGTTTATCACCGGTACAAAGCGCGCTCCGGATACGATACCCGCGCGGGTGTGCTCCGCGTGTGCGGCTGGATGTACCTCTTTAAAAATTACGGCATCAAAGACTGGGTCGCTTTCGCCGAGGTATTCGGCATGCCGCTGCGGCTGGGCAAGTATGATACCAGCGCGAGCAAAGCCGACCGCGACGCCCTTATTGCCGCGATTCAATCGCTGGGGTCTGACGCTGCCGGAATCGTTTCCAAGAACACCGAGATCGAATTTATCGAGACCACCAAAAACTCAGGGACTAATAATATTTATGAGACATTGGCTAATTTCTGCGACAAACAGATGTCAAAGGCTATTTTGGGGCAGACGGCCACCACGGAAGGCACGCCCGGAAAACTGGGCAACGAAGATGCTCAGGACAGAGTCAGATACGATTTGATTAAAGCCGACGCGGAATCGCTGTCCAAGACAATCCGTTATCAGATTATACGTCCATTGGTCGGTTATAACTTTGGATGGGATAAGCCCCTGCCCTGGTTTAAACTATTGTATGAAAGGGCGGAAGATCTGGCACAATTAATCACCGTCTACAAAGGCGCTTCCGATATCGGTCAGCCGATATCCGCCGAGCATATTTCCGAACGCTTCAAGATACCGATGCCGAAAAAAGGAGAGACGCTTCTTGCGCCACGGTCAACAAACTTATTTAATCCGCTGCCCGCAAAAGACGCGCTACCCGAACGGCCTGAAACCAGAATCATTGTTGCCTCCGATACAATCAGGCCGCAACTGGACGCCGATGATTGGAGGGCGGTTTACCTGAAAAGGCTCTCGCCTTCTCTGCAAAATTCCCGGCTGGGCGCTCTCGATGAAATAGAAGCCTATCTAAGCAAACAAAATAGGCCGCCCACAGCGACAGAATTCACCGCCGCTGTGCAGGAAATACTCGGCGTTTCGTTAGGGTCTGTAGCCGCAGAGACGGTTCCGGCGACCATCGCCGAAATATACGCAACATTTCGCGGGCCGATTGCAGCAGTTGGTTTTGGCGGGCCGGATGTCCGTTCCATGAACTTTCTTTCCAGCCTGGATAACTTCTATGTTTCCAAATGGATTCAAAACCCTGATGCCGTATCAGCCGTAAAAGACTTTTTAAGCGAACGTTATCTCCAGGATGGAGCAGGATTATTCGGGCGTCAGAATCCTGAGAACATTCAAGCCTTCAGAGATCTGTTTGGGCAGAAGCTTGCGGATCTGGAAGACTGGCAGGTGGGCCGGATCGTCGATACGAGCGTCACACGTATTCAAAACTGGGCGGCAGTCGAACAGTATCACAGCGCCGGGATAACCGAAATAGAAATCTACGAACCTACCCAGGAGTGCGAATTCTGCCGCGACATGAACGGCAGGGTCATCAGCGTAGCAACTGCTTATCAAACCATGCAATATCAGGCGGGACTGACGCCGGAAAAATATTCAGCAGCGATGGCTTCCATTGCGCCGACAATAGAGAACGCCGACTCTTTAGTGACTAAAGGCGCGCTGCCTCCCTATCACCCGCATTGCCGGGGAATAGTGATCAAGAAAATTATCGGAGGTGCCGGTTGAATATACTCACAACAATAATACCGGACATCAAGAAACTGACGCAAGGCCTCGAAGGCGATTACAACGGCGCGCGCAGGGCGGGCATGATCAACCTTGTTGCCACGGTTGAAGCTTTGGCGGTCAAGAAGGCCCCGGTAAAAACATCCAACCTTGCCCGATCCCGGACAACCAGCGTTTCGGAGGACGGCAACAAAGGATCACTTAGTTTCACCGCACCGTATGCAATGTTTGTCCATGAAGGCACCGGGCTTTTTGGAATATATCACCGGCGCATAGTGCCGAAAAACAAGAAAGCAATGTTTTGGCTGGGAGCGAGACATCCAGTCAAGTCAACGGCGGGTATGAAGGGACGTCCCTGGGTTACCAGGGCTGTCGATGAAGTCAACGCCGCAGCCGCATTTCAGGAAGGGATGCGGAATTATCTAAGCAGAAGGGGTTAAAGAAATGAAAAACATTTTATTCGCGGTTTTAAAAGAAATGACCGGCGCACCCGCAGAGTTTCAGGTCTTGCCGGAAGGAAAAATAGAACTCAATGGCGAAAAGCCGGTGCATCTTGATGAACAGGGAGCGCAGGAAATTATCGCGGCATTCAAAGCACGCGGAAACGACATGGTCATAGACTACGAACACCAGACCTTGTCGGACGTTCAGGCTCCCGCAGCGGGTTGGATTAAAGATCTGGTGTGGAAAGGGAAAGAAGGTCTTTGGGCTCTAGTTGAATGGACGCAAAAAGCCAAAGACTATCTGGATAATCGGGAATACCGGTATTTTTCACCGGTAATGGCGCTTAGGGCAAGCGATCGCAAAGTTATCAAGATTCTCAATCTGGCGCTTACCAATTCACCGATGACGAATAATTTAAGGCCGATTGTGGCAAAACTGCAAATTGACGCACAAACAAAAGATAAGGAGGGAAACATGTTAGAGAAATTGAAAAAAATGTTAGGTCTCGCGGCTGACACCGTCGAGGAAAAAGTAATTGAAGCCATAGAGATTTCAATTAACAAACTCAAAGCGCTGGAGACAGCCGCGCCGGTCATCGCCTGCAAAGAAGTATTGGACGCCCTGGGCGCTAAAGCGGAAGCGGGCAAAGAAGAAGTTATTCAGATTGTGGCATCGCTGAAGGCACCGGGCGACGTGGCCCAAAAACTCAGTTTACAAGTGGCTGACCTCACCAAAGAGTTGGCTGGAATTAAACAAAACGATCTCATCACCCTCGCCCTGAAGGAAGGCAAGACATCTCCGGATGAGTTGGATAAATGGGGCCGCGATCTGGCGCTGAAAAATCCTGAATCGTTTAAGACGATTGTCCTGTCACGGCCAGCAGGAAGCGTTATTCCCGTGGCAGATATCATCGACGCCAAAGACAAAGACGGTATAGTTACCGACGAAGTTCAGGCAAAGGTCAACAAGCAGATGGGCGTCAGCGAGGAAGTTTTCAAGAAGTACAATAAGACAAGCTAGTGAGCCTGTGGATCCCGAATGGGATCCCAAAGCGAACTATCCCTGAGCGAAGCGAACGGGATAACAAATAACAAAAAAAGGGAGGTTACAAATGCACACACATATAATCGGTTTAATTATTATGGCGATATTTCTCATCGGGGTGATCGCGGTATTGCAAAACCCCAAATTACGGTATGCCGCAAAATGGAAACTGCTATCACAGCGCGGCGCGTTAACGGCGGATAAGAAGATTGAATACACAGAGGGCGTAGAGGCGCCTTTCGATGTCATCAATGCGGATATCATTTACGGCGGCTCGCATGTGTGCGTCAATGCAGCGGGTTATGCATTGCCTGGTTCCGATACCGCAGGATTGATTTATGTTGGTGAAGCGATGGAGAGAGTGGATAATTCTCTCGGCGCGGCAGGAGATAAAAAAGTTATCGTTAGACGCAGAGGACTTATTCGAATGGAATTTGCGACCGCGATTTCCATTGCGAATGTCGGCGACAACGTCTTTATCTACGACGATGAAAAAGTAGATGTGACGGCTAATGTAACCAACGATATTTTTTGCGGGATCATCGCCAGCTATATCGATACAACCCATGCCTGGGTGGATATAGAACCGGCTATCACGCAGGCGGAGGTCGCAACGCACATTGCCGATACATCAGCCGCGCACAGCGCTTCGGCCATATCCATAGCCGATGCCGGACTCTTCACTTCTCAAACCGAAGTGGAAGCCGCCTTGCAGGAAATTTATCAGGATCTGGAATCCTCCCAGGGGATCATTCCCATCCCGACGCCGTATTTCAGCGCCGCGGGCGTTGCCCTGGCCGCCTTTGCCGATGGCGCTTCGGATGTGCCCGGTTTCTGCGTTACCTCGAAGGGCATGGGAGTGCGGTGGAATAATCACGCCGCGCCATTGCCCGTTGCCACCAAATTATTGGTTCCGCCCGATGCGGACATTACCGCCAATATGACCCTCCATGTCATCGCGGCAAAAATCGGGGCGACGGCGGAAGATCTCCCGAAGTTCACCGTTACAGCATACAACAATGTTGTCGGCGCGCTCTATGATGCCGATGCGGATTTCGGCGGTGACACCGACGCCATGACCAACGCCGCCACAAAGACCATCCAGCATGTGACGCTGACTCTCGCGCTGGCCAACCTTGCTGCTTATCCGGCGTTAATGGAATTAACCATGAAACCGAAAGGCGGAACGCTCGGCACGGATGATCTGATTATGTTTGGCGCGTTCATCGCGTACAAGAAGAAACTTTTAACAGCGTAATGAGAGTAACTCCCGCCCCGATTCTATCGGGGCGGGATAATTCGACCATCAAGTTTCAGCGCGCTTCGCTTCTAAAACTTGGGTCTCATTAAAAAACGACAAGGAGGATTAAATCCAATGTTAGTGAATAAAGCGACCATATTAGCGGTTTTTACATCGTTAAAAACCACGTTCAACAATGCGTTCGATGCCGCGCCCAGCCAGTGGCAGGAAACCGCCATGCTGGTGCCGAGCGGTGCGGGCCAGAATGATTATACCTGGCTGAGTCTCTTCCCTAAGATGAAAAAGTGGATCGGCGACAAAGCCGTCAAGGTGTTTGAAGCCTTCAAATACACCGTCATCAACGACGACTGGGAAGCTACGGTCGAAGTCGATCGTAACGATGTCGAAGACGACAGTCTCGGTATCTATAAACCTCAGGCAGAGATGGCGGGGTACAGCGCCAAGCAGCTTCCGGATGAGATCGTCGCGGATCTGAAAAACAACGCCTTCGCCAACAAATGCTATGACGGCCAGTATTATTATGACTCCGACCATCCAGTTGGCGAAGCCAAAACTTCAAACTCCAACCTGGGCACAGCGGCTCTTTCAGCAGCGACTGTGGCGCTGGCAAAGGCATCCTACGGCGCGGCCCGCACGGCGATCATGTCTTTTAAAGATGACGAAGGCCGTCCGCTGGCATTAGTTCCCAACGTCCTGGAAGTTCCACCCGCCCTGGAAGAGGTCGGACGGATGCTCTGTACTTATGACAAGCTCGAAGACGATAAGCCCAATCCTTACAAGGGCACGGCCAAGCTGATTGTCAATCCCCGGTTAACCAGTACGACAGCATGGTTCCTGCACTGCACACAGATGCCGGTCAAACCGTTCATCTATCAGGAACGGAAAGCGCCGGTGTTTGTCGAGCAGACAGATCCTCAGGGCGACGATGTATTCAATCGCAAAAAGTTCAAGTTCGGCGCGGAAGCGCGTGCGGCAGGCGGCTACGGCTTCTGGCAGATGAGCTATGGCTCAACCGGATTGGGATAAAACGGAACTCGTGAAGCGTATCTCGCATCTCGTGGGCTACGCTTCACGCTTCACAAATAACGAATAACGAGGTGATTTACAATGCCCATAAAAATTAAAAGCAAACAGAACAACTTCCGCCGCTGCGGCATTCCGCATCCGGATCAGTGGACGGAATATCCCGATGACCGCTTTAGCAAAGCGGAGCTGAAGATCCTGAAAGCCGAGCCGATGCTTCTTATAGAAGAAGGGATTGAAAAAAAGTCGGCGGCTAAGGATGCAAAAGAAAAAAAGTAAACTCATTGACCTCAGCTAGAAGCTCCCTCATGGGAGGGAGCTTTTGTGGTGAGACCAAAAAATGGGAGTAGAAAAATCAGGAGAAAATTATGTCCTATTGCACTATTGAAAATATCGAAAATCTAATCAATGAAACAATACTTATACAACTCACCGATGATGCCGGTGTGGACGCGGTCGATGAAACCCTGGTTAATGCGGCAATAACTGCCGCAGACGCAACTATCGATACGTATTGCCAGAAGTATTGGCCAGTTCCGCTTAGTCCCGTTCCCGCGAAAATAACAGAATTAAGCGTGGACATTGCCGTATATAACCTCTATTCCCGATGCGACCTGGCATTGCCCGAAATACGCAAGGAGCGCCATGAGGCGGCCATTAGATTTTTGGAGAAAGTTGCAGCAGGATCTATTGATCTTGGAGTCTCGACTCCATCGCCCGCGGACACAAACAATTCCGTAGAATTTGAAAGTAATACGCGACAGTTTAATCGAAGTAAAATGAGGGGGTTCTAATGGCTGAACCTACTCCCGGCATGTTGGAGACTATCCAGGACGACATTATCACTGAGCTGGAAGAAATCGAGGGCATAAAGACTGTAGGCGCATGGCAGGGCGATGTCGAAGCTCTCCTTAAAATGCCGCAGAAAATGCCATCCCTGCATGTGATTTATCAGGGCGCGAAATTTGAGCCTTTTGATCAGGTGGGAAGCCCTTCAATATCATCGATGGATTTTTTAATCGTCCTCGTGGCGCAGAACCTGAAGAGCAGAAAGGAAGGATCGGTTGATTCCTATAAAATCATCGAGGCCGTCAGGGATAAATTAATCGGCCATCAGGTCGCTGATTATGATTTTTTGAGGCCTATACAGGAAGACCTGCTCATGGCGGAGGGAAGCATCCTTGCCTATGGTCTTACCTATGGCATGAAAAATATATTGATTATGACAGAATAGAACAAGAAACAAATCCCGCGCACCTAACGGTGCTGGGATAATTCGCTTTGGGATCACTCCGTGATCCACAGGCTCATTAGGAGGAAAACATGTCGCAATACAAATTAAAGAAAAATGTCGCCGATTTCGTTGTGGTGGATGGAGTGTTCGCAGGTCGAAATTACAAGGCTGGGCAATTATACGATCAGATTCCGCCGCAGGAAGCAAAAAAGTTTGAAACCGTCGTCACTGAGGAAACAGCCCCTCAGAAAACGGCAAAAAATAAAGATTTAGGAGGGGGTGAAAAGTGAAAAATTACTTAGCGTATCTCGATCTGTTGGCAGTATCCGCGAACACAAAAGAAGCGGCACTGAATACCGAAGCGACGCTGGATACATCCATGCTGGTGGATAAAAGCACCATCATCAGACTGGATCCGCGCCGGGAAAATAATAAAGATGAACTTACCGGAAAAGAAGAGGCCGATTCGATCTATGATCTCGGCAATTTATCCAGCGCCGAATTGGTTTATAATAAGGCGCAGGCGCAGCATTTCGGTTTCGGGTATGCCTTCGCGCTGGGTGTAAGCACGCCTTCCGCCTGGGGCACCGGTTATAAGCACGCCATTTCTCCCTCGCTGGATATGTCCATGCCGTCTTTCACCGCGGCCATGCGCCTGGGCAGCACTATCTTCAAGCGACGGTTTGCCTCAATATTTATCGATCAGTTAACCGCGACCTTTGCCAGAGATTCCTGGGCGAAGTTGTCCCTGGGCATCAAGGGAACCGGTAAATACACCGACAATATGTATAAGGAAACCGTCACCGCGGCTTATAACGCCACTTCGTTGACTTTGGCGGCTCTAGGGGTCGAAGGTGCGACCGCGCCGATCAGGCTGGACAATGTCCATCAGGTGCGCGTTCTGGTCCCGACAACCGGCGAATATGCCGAAGTCGAAGTAACTGCGGTGTCCGCTGCCACTCCGGCTGTTTTGACAATAACCGCGCCCGGCGTACCGGCAACTTCCACCACGTATGAAATTCTTTACGTGCCGACAGAATCCGGATGGATGACCTTCCCCTCTCGTGTTGTTGAACCTCCCCTCCGGGTGACCGATCTGGTTGTTAAATTCGGCGGCAAATGGAGCGGCTCCGCATTTCTCGGCGGTAAAACGCTAGGTCCGGAGATCGAATCCATTGAACATGTTATCAATAACGATATGGCGATTGAATACCGCGTCGGCGGTACAGGGACGTATGCGAACTATGCGCTCCGTCAGGGACGCACACAAGCCCTGAAACTTAATCGCCAGATGCGCGACTTTATTCTCCAGCAGAGAATCATCGCCAACGAAACTTTCGGTGTGCAGATGACTGCGACCGGCGTCGAATTCGAGACGGGGAAAAGTTATTATGTGGATGCCGTATTCCCGAAGTGCGCGGTGCTTTCCGCTCCGATATCGATTTCCGGCAGTGTGCTGGCGGAAGCGGGAGATCTGACGGTACTCCAGGACGATACTTATGGCAGTGTTTTGGTTACCGTTGGAAACAAAGTTGCCGGGTACGCGCAATAGAAGGTACGCATCCCGATCAGACCCCGACCAGTCGGGGCTGACGGGATCAATTCAACTAATAAATTTTAGCGCGCTGCGCTTCTAAAATCTAAGTTTCATTGAGGAGGAAATATCATGCCGAGAATTTTATCGAACGAACCTTGTAAAGTAACGTTTCAGGACAACATCGCGGGCGGGAATATCACGCTGGAATATACACTGCCGTCAGCGGAAGACAGAATTAAATATTCCAATTCAATGATCTCCAGGAAAGGCCGCAAAGTAGAAGCCGTATACGGAGAAACCCGAATGAAATACGGAGAAAAAATCCTTAGTGGTATTAAGGACGGCGATTTTCTCAAAAATGACGGGACCAAGTTATCGTCTAATCCGGAGTCGCCCGCGTACAATGCTGACTGGAAAAAGATGATCGTGGATTTCGCGCCGGATGTCATTGCCATGCTGGCCATGCACGTTTTTGAAAATGCGTTGACGATTAACGAGACCGAACTGGAGGACCCTATTTAGCGGATCTGGACGCGATCCGCGAAGGATTATGCAGCGAAACGCAGCAGGAGAAATGCGAGATCGAATTCGGTGAATTTCTGGAATCCTCCTGTGCGAGATGTGAAAAAAAACGGACACGGGATTTAAGCGAGTACACCCACAAAATAGTGCATATTCGCGTACTGAAAAAAGCCGGATATCCATTTGGCAAAAACGATTTAAGCGTTGAGGAGTGGGAAGACCTGGGTAAATTGGAAGACATCATCAGCGAGAAGGAACGTAGTCAGCCCAGACCGGTATATTTAGTGACAGTAAAAGGTGAAGGGTGAAAAGCAAGTGAATCAAAACACGGTCACCGTACAGCTCACAGTCAAGGACGACGGCTCCGTCGTGATGAAGCAATTCGGAAAAAACTCCGAAGAAGCTCTCGGTAAAGTATCAACCGCCGCGCCGAAAGCCACTTCCGCGCTCAACAGTTTAAAATCCTCATATCTTGAATTCGCAGCCAAAGCCGCCACGGCATACATGGTGGTGTCCAAAGCGATAGATCTCATGGATCTGGGCGCAAAAGCTATACAAGCCGAAGAATCTTTTAAAATGGTTGCTCGCGCTAATAATGAAAACGTCAATCAAGTATTAGCAGATTTGAAAAGAGTTTCTGCCGGAGTGATTGATGATTCCGCTATAATGCAAAAAACAGTCAAGGGTATGGTGTTGGGTTTAAGCGGTAATGAACTGGTAAAAATTATGGAAGCCTCTCGACTTGCCGCGCGCCTCACCGGAGAAGACGTGCAAATAGCCTTCGAAAAAATAACAGATGCTATAGCTACTAATATGCCGAGAGCGTTACGCCAATACGGGCTTGTTACCAAAGAACAATTGGCTATAGTTAATAAGGCAATCGCTGCGGGCATAGAAGATGTAAATTTATATGGTTTGGCTATGGCTAATGCTGCTGAACAGGCAAAAAAATTGACGGTAGCAGAGAGAAATCTTGTCGAAGAAATTCAGAGGGGAAAAGCCGCATGGGCGGAACGAAAAGAAGAAGCTGGCAAATGGCTTGATATATTAATCGTGCTCTATGGAAAGTACGAGGAATGGGAAAAGGAAAGTAAAAATGAAGTCCCATTGTTAGTTAGATGGTTTGGTTCCCCGGCAGAAATAGCGCAAGTCAAAGACTTGATGAACCAAATAAATCATGTAAAGCCAATGACTTTTGCCCAGAGATTTGATGCGCAAAAGGGTGATCTTAAAATTGTAAAAACACCGGCAGAATATACGGCAGACATAACTGCAGAAACAAATAAAAGAGAAGCACTTAAAAAAGCACAAGCGGCATTAGAAAAAGCGATTGAGGACGCAAAACGCCTAAGGGAAGCCTGGAAAGAAGTGCAAATGACGCTCAACGCCAAGATTGAAGGCGGCGGAATGAGTGAATTTCAAAAAGACCTTATCGCGAATCAGTTGGAAGCTGACAAACTTACTGAAAAATTCGGCAAGCTTAAAGGCGCTATTGATCTTATACAAAAAGCGCAAGCGGCGGAAGATACGGACGCTAGAATAAAAGCCGAGAATAAAGCCCTGGAAGCCTTTGAAAGCCGGATAGAACAAGAAACCGCGAGAGATAAGCAGATCTATGAAAAACGGCAGAAGGACGCCGAGGAGCGGCTTTCTTCCGAACGCGACATATATCAGGACCTGCGCGGTTATGAGGATAGCTATTATGCCGCGACCGTCGCGTTGATTGAAAACCAGGCAAAAAAATACCGTGATCAGTTAATATCCGAGGTTGATATTACGGCCTGGGCTACAGAAGAAAAGCTCAAAGCTCAACGGCTATTGGATCGCACCATAGGAGGTGGCGATTTCAGCAAAGGATGGTCGCAAGGATTGACTGATTATACTAAATCATTGGGCAATTATTTTACGCAGGGCGAAGAATTAGCAAAGAACTCCGCAACCGCGATGCACGATAGTTTTCAGAGTATCTTCTTTGACGGTTTCAAAGGACAACTAAAATCATTCAGTGATTATTGGACTTCTTTTACAGATTCACTCCTGCAATCGTTTTCCAAGATGCTGGCCGATATGGTTACTAAATGGATGATGAGTCAAATGATGATGGAAGGCGGCTCCATGACGGGCAACCTGGTAGGCGGCGCGATTGGTCTTGTGGGCAGCGCGTTCTCCGGCGGCGCTCCAGTGGCCCATGCCGGTGGCATGATCGGTTATGATTCGTTTCCTACGAGGATGATCCCTTTTCATGCTTTTGCGGGCGCGCCGCGTCTTCATAACGGCCTGGCCTCCGATGAATTCCCGGCCATCCTCCAGCGCGGCGAAAAGGTGCTCTCCCGCAAAGAAGTTGCCCAGGGAAACGGCGGCAATAGCATCATGATCTCCATCCCCATCACCTCGGACGTGGGTAGTAAAAAGATGATTGTGGACTTAAAAAATAGCCTTGAATCAACAGTACAAAATACCGTTGAAAAGGTTATCAAGAGGCATAGCTGAGACAAGCTGAGAACGAGTTTAAACGACGTTCGAAGCGTAAGTCAAACTATCCCTGAGCGAAAGCGAATGGGATAGTTAATAAGGTGTCCAATCCCGCGGCGCTTTGCGCCTGGGATAATTCGCTCAGCGAATTTCAGTTCGCTGCGCTTCTAAAATTCGGAGACTCATTATGGCCAACATGGTTTTTGGCACATACACCCTTGTCGCGCAGCCGAACAATCTGCCGATGATTCAAAAAGCAAGGGAAACGGCTTATCAAAAAACATATTCTTCCGTGGCGCTATTTTCATGGGGCGCGAGTTATATCGGAAAAGTGCTTGAATTGACGTGGACCTACATGCCGACAGCGCAATACACTGCGCTGCTGGCGCTATATGTTGCCGATGCACCGGTTGTTTTTAATCCGCAGGACGGGTCCGGTAAAACTTTTAATGTAGAAATTATATCTCTGGACGCGGATTATTTTGTTACCTTGTCCGATGCCACAGGTCATTACCGCAAAAATATCAAAATGCGGATCCTGATTATGAGCGAGGTCTAATATGGCGCTCACATTGGACGCAACTCTGGCCACGGCTCAGAACAGTCAATCGCGGCATCCACTGGTCGAAATAATATCATCCCAGCGGACGGAGGATATTCCTTTTGACGGATCCTTCCTGACCGGTGAAACTTTCAATGAGTATGGTCCAAATGTCATTCAGCATTCATCCGGTAGATTAGGCATCGCCTATTGTTACGGTCCCGATACAGGCAGTATCAGCGGAATAAAGTACGTTTATACCGACACTTCCCGGACAGAATTTACAACCGTCAGCATTCCATTATATATTTCTGTTTCTTACATAATGATGGGAATTTCTCTTTGTGAAATGACCGGCGGCAATATCGGCCTGACTTACCTGGTCAATGACACCGGCAATCATGTTTACAGGCTTTTACGCCGGATCATTACGGTTACAGGTGTGGCGGTTTCTAATGCTGAAATAGCCAACTGGAGTCACGATATTTACACATCCGATCCGTGGGTTGCTACGATTGCCGAAAACTCTTATCTCATGGTCTATGGCAAGAAATCGGGATCCAATTATTATATTTATAAAAGAACTTCGGCGGACTTCTTAACCTGGTCGGCTGAATCCGCTTTATCTATTGCGGGACTGACTTCCACAATGCGGCTTTCCAATCCTTCTATCGTCAAAATCAGCACCGGCGATTTATGGCTTTTCTTTGATGTTCTGGAATCGACCGGGACCGGCGGAGAAGAACTCACAAATATTTATTATTCTATCTCTGCTAATTCCGGCGTAACGTGGGGAACGGCGGTTAAATTGACGGCCTATACAAATTACAGTGAAGTTGGCAGTCATCCGGTTCCCATTCAAAAAGCTGCCAATACAATGCACTTGCTTTTTACCCGTATAGTAGGCGCACTTCATGCAAATGAAAATTCAACCAACTGGCCGACGGGTGATAAGTCGGCCGAGTTATCATGGGATTCGGTTAACCGAAAATTATATGTCATAAATGTTGACGGTGCATATAACGCACTGAAAAGCGTTGTAAGAATAAATGTTGATTCCTGGACAGTGGATAAATATTGGAACACCACAACGACACCTAGTTTTTTAGCGGCAGGAGTGGATGATGGGATGGGCGTCTGCCGCACCGTGCATGACGGTCATCATATTGTAGTGTTTCGCGGGCAGAACGATTATGAACGATGGCTTTGGCATTTAGACGGAGAGAACGATACAATAACACCTTTTTATCTGGATTCAAATTTAGAGAAGGGCATATCCGCAAATGTGTCAAATTGCCCCCCTCACGGTGCAATAATATTTGCTCAAGTAAGTGAAGTGACCAATAAAATATATCTGATTACTAAGGATAATTATGTCTACACACATGCAATATATATCGGGTATCTTGATCTAACGGAAACGTCGGGTTATGAATATCATGCCCTTACAACATATACCGGATTTAATGAAACGGAAATTCAAGGTAATGATGGCCTGTATATTGATACATCCGGCGGCTACATAGTTATTACAGGCCATACATTACTTGGAGGACCGACGGGTACTTGCGCTGTTTTTGATCTTGCAACCGGCGCTTTGGTTGTTAAATGGCAGGGATCGGTAGACGCGGATTTTCCTGCTTATGGATTAAGAAATCCTTTTGTCTATAATGGGAAAATATATGCGGGACTTTACACATATACAAGCGGGTACGGTCAAAGCGGATATCGCGGACTGGTAGAAATCGACATAACTTCAGAAACGATTAAAACACATCGGCCATCATATTGCAGTGATGATGATCATGCTTTTGGTCAGCCGTCATTATTACAGGACGGCAAAATAGCTATGGTGCATTGGGGCTATGGTGTTGCTGTATATAGTACGATTGACGACACCTGGGAATTATTCGGTAATTCTAATATTGCCGGTTTTACGACGGACGGGAATGAGTTAGCGGCTTTTGCCCAGATATGCTACGACGACACCAATGATTTGATCATGGTGGGGGACGCTGCGGATAAAGGCGTGATTATGTTTTCCGTACATGGTTATATGCGGCAGGCATATTATCGCGTCGGAACCTGTTCCGGCGGCGTCTGGACATTCGCCGCGGCCGCAGCCTTGTGCCAGGGGTATTTAGATTATAATGCAGGCGCTTGCGTTGAACTTGGATCAACGTCTGCCATGTATGTATTTTGGATCAATGAGGACGTCAACGCTGAGAAGTCGATCAAATGGGATAAGGACGGCTCCAGCGTGGATGTTTCAGCTTACATTATCGGAGAAGTCTCCACGGAACACACAATCAGCGGCCAGCCAGCGAAACTGACTTTTGCCGTGTCTCACGGGCATTTGTTTGATCCTTATAACATATCCAGTCTCTTATCGCCAATCTTGAAAAAAGGCCGCAAACTGGCCCTGCGCTGGGGTGAAAAAGTATCCGGCACGGATTACTGGCAGACTTCGGGAACCTTCTTTATTACAGGATCGTCGCTTAATTTTGAGCGTGGTGTTTATCCGGAAATGAAAGTCGAGGCCGAAGATCAGCGTTGCCTTTGGACGAACGGCCATGTTTACACAACAGATATTTATAATAATCTCCCGGAAGATATTATCAAATCTATTTTATATACTCTGGCCAATATTGCCTATGTCGATATGAATGTCCCTGCTTTTGCCGGTGGGACTTTATTGCAAATGCAGTGGATAGAAACATCGCTTGATGAAATTTTAAATCAGGTCTGCGAGCGATACGGCTATTATTTCCGTTTTGATTATCAGGGCAAGGCCCACGCCCGTCAGATCAGCAATGTTGCAACTATCAATCATACCTATACCGACAATACAAAACTGCTTAAATACACTCCAGATGATAAATATTCCGATTTTACTAATCGGGTGACGGTCCGCGGGCAGGAAATGTCATATACCGAGGTTCAATTCAGTGAAGAGAGAATTACCACTTTAAATGGAACGATAGGATGGTGGGGCTGTAAGCAGGATCATAAAATATATTTTTCCGATGATCGAAGCAGAAGATGTATTTACCCCAGATTAGTTGCTTTAGAATCAGCCGCTACGATAGCAATGGAACTGTCCGGACAAGTGCATGAATGGCTTGAAGAGTGCGGAGCCCTGGACGATGATAAATTTTGTACGGTTTGGATCGAAGCGCCTAATTGCATTCCCATTCTTATCGGCGCTCTGGCAACGTATGTGGCGGGATTACTTATTGGCGATGGTGTCGTTGCAGCGGTATTTTATGGATATACTATACCAATCGGGAGAACAATCGAAGGCGTCGGCATGGTTCTTATCTGTAATGTTCTTGGGAGTATGGCAAATTTCCAATATGATATTTATGCCTGTCCTGTAGGAAATATTCGCCGTAGTGTTCAAGGAACATGGAACGATTTGGAACATCAATCTGAAATTGATGCAGTTGTTGAACAGGTGATTGATGATCCTCTTTGCTATTCCGTTGCTGATTGCACAGCCGTGGCAGCGCTGGAAGGCATGACCGCGCAAATGCAGCGTAAAAGGATCATGTTTGAGAAGGTCGCCCACTTACAGGATGAAGACGGTGATACGATTAGAGTGGTTCATCCTTACAGCGGAAGAAATATTGATGTGTATATCGCGTCTTTGAAACGTAAATTTAAAAAATCAGAAATTGACAGCAATGACGGTTATTTCCTGGATGAAATTGAAGGATGGGTTGTGTCGTGAGACTTTACAGCGGAAGATTAATAAAAAACAAAATATCCCAGCAGATCACTAATCGTCAGGAAATGCGCGATGCCGTTGTGATGTCCGTTGATTCGACAAATAAATATGCACTGGTAAAAATTCAAGGATCAAACACAAGCATTAAAGCATGGTATCCGGAAAACTGGGAATCCACTCCTAGTTATTTAAAACCGGGCAATGCCGTCCGAATTAATCAACCCGGAGGCAACAAGTCACGCATTGAAATTGTGAGCATGGGAATACTCTTGCCGACGGCGGTTCCCGGCGGTTCTGTCACGCCGACTCCTGTTGAGGAAGAAGATACAATTATAGATGGTTGTGAAATACCTTATGCGCCGGGAGCGGAATATGGATATCAGCCGGTGCATTTAACAGCCGGAGATCCTGGGGATGCGCCGCTTGGTGACTCTTTTCAATTATATGTCAGCGCCGGTACCTATAGAATAAACGGAGTCACATACGGTTTAATTTATATACCTAAAATGGATGATGCTACGGTAAAAATGGATAATACTCTAGTGAAGATGACCGGCGCGGATCCTGGTATAACGGAAACTGGCGGAGCGGTTACTATTGATCCTCCTGTCAATCATGATTTTTGGTATGCCAGCTTAATGATCGGCACGGACGGAGTAGTTGATGTTGTCTATAGTGCACCGTGGAATTATGGCGAGACGGTACCGGATCCGCCGCTCGCAACAACAGATCACATAAGAATCGGTTGGCTGCTGGTTGCCGATCATTCCACAAATACGAATGCGGCATGGGCAAATATATTATTTAAAAATGAGGACGTTCACCCTTATAGAATATGGGCTTATTGGAATAATTATCGTTTAGAAGGCAATTATAACTGCGGGACAACTGAATGTCATTATTATTGGCTTGATATTTATCTCGGTGTCATTAATCAGTGGGGTGATTTTATAGAACCGGGGATAATAGATTGGGATTTTGATATAACCTTTTTGGATTGGGGCGGGCCAGATCCTGCCGGACGTATATTTTCTTATCCTAGAACTGCCGGGCAGGGATGGCAGTATTTTACTTACGAGACTCCGGTAGAAGGCGCATGCCTTGCAGAGAATACATGTGCCATTCCTTCTTTTATGCAAATAACTATAAGTGAAGCAGTAATGGGACAAGAAATAGTAGAAGTATTTAGTTCTGACGGAGATTCCATAAATTCTCCGTTTGGGGGGTAATTATGTTTAAAAGGGTTCTTATAGCACTGGAAAGCATTGCGGCAAGTTTAACTGCTTTGCCGATAATATTAAAAGAATTGCAAAATATGAGAGAAGAGCAATTAAGACTGATGCAAAAGGCCAGAGAAGAAACTCAAAATACACCACAGCGTATTGCGGAGATAGCCGAACTGTTTTCTAAAAAAATTTTGATTGCAGGAGGAAAGAGAGATGCCGGGACATAATTTCCATACTGAATATAGCAACACTCCAGGATCAGAGACGCTTTTTACCGTAGCTTCAATGGGTGCGCCATTAATACAACTGGATAAGGCCATAACCAAGCTGAAAAATATAGTTATCGGTTGCGCCGGAGTCATTACCTATAATAAGACGACGGGCGTGTTAAGCTGGTCAGCAACCTTGACAATTCATTTTAATTCCGATGCGGGATTATCCATTACCAACACGGTTGCGGCGGGGAGCGTAACCTTGACGGATGGCCAGTTTGCTTATGTTGACCTTTCTGAAACAAACGCGGCGGCGTTGACTGTTACAGCGGCGACCTACCCTTCCGCCGCGGCCAGTAATTTTATCGCCTATAATAGAATAATATTGGCTTATCGTGATACCACCAGCGATAATATTTATTCCGGATATCTCAACCTGCCATTAAACGATCCGGACAAATTAGTGCAGACCTTGACCGATGCCGATGCCGTGACGATTGACTGGAGCAAAGGATCAACGGCGGAGATAACTCTGGACCGGGCGACAACGGCGTTCACCTTTTCCGGAGCTTACAATGGCCAGCGTTGCGTTTTGATCATCAAGCAATATGCAGGGCCCGGCGCCGTTACATTCGGCGCGGAAGTCCGGGCAGGAACCGATCTTGCGTCGCCACCCACTTTGACGGCTACGACGGATAAAAAGGATTATCTGGGCTATATTTATAACGGCTCAGATACGAAATATGATTTTGTCAGTTTAACACAGGGGTTTTAAATAATGAGCTCTCCTTTTGACGATACCTTTACAGGCGCAGACGGTTCGTCTCCTAACCCGATTATATGGACAGTTGTGGGAACGCCGACTATCCAAAGCAATACTTTGGAAATAGTTAATGATGATGAATACGTTGTTTGTAAATTAACATTTACCGGAGATTTTAATATTCAGGTTGATTTTGCGACTCAAAGTGAGCCCGCTACAAATTATTGGACTGCTGATTTACTCGCATATATAGACGGGACTCATTATGTAGGAGGAAGGGCTAGCTATAATTCAGGGAAAAAATTTCAATCTTTTTATATTAATGGTGGTTCCCTGGCTTACGATACTGCCACTAGGACTAATACCTATGGGAAACTTAAACTTACAAGAACAGGAAATTCCTTTTCAATATATGATGCAGATGGAGCGGGAGGATTTTCACTACTGGGCACTCATACCATAGGCTCGGCTGGCAATCAAGTATCTATCTGGATAAGGTGCCAACATTGGGGAGCTAGCCCTAATATAACTTGCAGATTTGATAATTTTTTAATCAATAGTGGTTATACTTCCCGAACAAATAATTGTGTGAGTCTTAGTACATGTGACGTCGCCACCGAAGGAGAAGAAACCCCGAGCGGAAAAGACAGGTTTTTTTTAGTGTTTTAGTGAGCCTGTGGCTTCCATAGGAAGCCCAAAGCGAACTATCCCAGGCGCAACGCGCCGTGGGATCGAGATAATTCAAAAAGGTAGGAGGATATAATGGCAAAGAAAATACCCGATGCGGTTATGGATTTAGCATTGGCTAATATTGCTGATAATGGTGAAACTTTATATTTGTGTTCGGATGAACCGGCCAATTATGCGGGGATAGCGGCGGTGTCTTTGGGCAGTGTGGCTCTGACAGAAGGCGACGGCAACGGCGATTTTACTATTGCCGATGGCACAACCAGCGGGAGAAAATTAACCCTGGCACAGCAAACAGTAGCAGGAACCGCGAATGGCACGGCAACCCATGCAGTTATTGCAGATGAAACCGGGGAATTAATTAAAGCGATTACAACGTGCTCCATTGCAGTTTTAAACGGTTCAAATTCCATTGTTGATGAATATACCGTCTGGGAAATTAGAGATCCATCATAAGGAAATAAAAAGAAGAGCGCGCAGTTGTTGCGCGCCGTCATGGACAGTAGTCCAGGGAGCGCCAACTCCCCAGACCAGGCGACAGAAACGCCCGACGGGATAACCCGCTACCATTCACTGTAAAGCAGACGTAAAATAGCAGGGTTAGCCTCATAAAGCAATAAGGGGGCAGTCGCATGAAAAGTTTTTTGTCATATCTTGGAGGAAAATCATTATTAACCGGCAAAATTATCCCTAAAATTCCTAAACATACCTGTTATTGTGAAGTATTCGCCGGTGCGGCCTGGCTGCTGTTCAAAAAGAAGGAATCTGAAGTTGAAATAATCAATGACATCAATACCGATCTGACAACCTTATATAGAGTGGTTAAACTCCACCTTGAAGAGTTTATTAAATATTTAAAATGGATATTAGTATCACGCGATGAATATAATCGCTTTATGATCGAAGAGCCGGAAGCTCTTACAGACATTCAGCGAGCAGTCCGTTTCTATTATCTCCTGCGGAATAGCTACGGCGCAAAGGTTACTAAACAAACCTTTAATATTAATACCACCCGGCCCTCCGGGTTTAACCTTCTACGGATCGGGGAGGAGTTGGCGGAGGTACACTACAGGTTATCGCGTGTTTATATAGAAAACAAGCCCTACAATAAGATTATAGAGCGATATGACAAACCGCACACATTCTTTTATCTCGATCCTCCATACTATGGCTGTGAGGGTGATTACGGCCCCGGCATATTTAGCCAGGAAGATTTCCGGCTTCTTCGCGGAATTTTGGATAAGATTAAAGGAAGGTTTATATTATCGATAAACGACGTACCGGAGATCCGGACTCTGTTTAAGGGCTTTAAAATTGAGGTCGTCAGCACAAAATACACTGCCGGTGGCGCGAATAGGGCAAAGAAGGTTAATGAGCTGCTGATCCGGAACTATTAGACGACCGACATCGATCGATATGGGGTGAAAGTCCGGATTTTTGTCTTTGGTCGACGGGATAATCAAATGAAACTTGACACAATCAAATGAATTTGGGAAGTGATTTATCGCGCTTTTTGGCTTGCCGCTATCACGCCCCGCCACAGATAAAAACTTACAAAACATCTGTCATTTTGATTCTGGTGTTGTTTGCATTTCCGTCTTTCGCCGGGGATCTGCCCG
>JBAZRS010000003.1:0-31904 GCA_041662825.1 Victivallales bacterium
GGCCGGTCGCAGGATTTTTCGACAATTATAAAATTGCGGCCCCAAGCACGGCAACCATCCTCCGGCAAAACGGCTATCATACCGCTTATTTCGGCAAATGGCACTGCGGTGTCGTCCACGATCAAAAGTCGAAGAATGTCTGCGATGCCGGTGCGGAAATATATCCGGGATGCTGCAACAGGACTCCTGAACGCCATCGCGCCGGATTTCAGGATTGGTTTGGATTTGAAAACATCAACAGTCACTTCAACAGTTACTACTATGAGAATCACAATATTGTTCCAACCCGTCTTAACGGATATGAGACCGATGCCCTGACCGATCTGAGCATCGGCTATCTCGAAAAATACAACAGAGATGAACCCCTGTTCATGGTTCTCAGCGTCACTCCGCCTCATTTTCCGATGATTGTCCCGGATAAATGGAAGCGTTTCAATCCAAACGGTCTTCAGGTTCCTCCGAATTTCAGCGACACTCCAGAAATGCGCGATAATCTTGCAATCTATTATGCCATGATTGAAAATCTGGATTGGAATATTGGCCGCCTTGTTGAGGCCATTGAAGCTCTCCCTGCCTTTCGCGACACTATTTTCATCTATGTTTCAGACCATGGCGATTTCATGGGCAGTCATGGTCGCGCTCTCCGGAAAGAATATCCCCATGAAGAATCCGTACGCATCCCCGCCATCTTAAAATGGCCGGGGCACATCCCAAAACTGGGAACCGTTCCAGGATTATTCAGCCTGGTCGACCTCCTGCCCACAACACTCGGACTAGTCGGCATACCGATTCCCGAATATGTTCAAGGAGTCGATTATTCTCCTCAGCTCTTTGATCTTCCATTCAATGCTCCGGATTCAGTTTTACTTGAAATGGTCGGGGTCCCTCGCTGGACTCTTGATTATCTCGACTGGCGAGGGATTGCGACGTACGACTGGAAATACGCGTTTTTCGAATCGGGTGAAGAGCTGCTTTTTGATTTACGCAACGATCCGTTTGAAATGAACAATCTCGCATCAAAACAAAGCGACATTAGAGTGAAAATGAAAATTGCCCTTCTCACCTTGCTGGAACAGACACGGGAACCGTTTTTCGATGTGATAATGAACTACGGTGCGCCTATGAATCAACCTGATATTGATGTTTCCAAATAGACTTACCCGAATTTCCGCGGACGCCTTGTTTTCGCCAACGCTTCTTACTTTGAGGAATCAATCCTGCAGACACTGTCGTCAAGAGCTGACACCAAAGCCGTGCTTCTTGTAGCAAACGGAATCAACAGCATTGACGCCACAGGAGAGGAGACGATGCGCCACATAGTCGAGGAATTCCGCAAAAACGGCATTGCTGTCTATGTCTCCGAAGTATCAGATCGCGTCATGGATGTGCTTAAAAGTTCCGGACTTTACGAGCTTATTGGGGAGAAAAACTTTTCATTTTCCGCCCACGACATGTTTGACGAGCTTAACAGAAAATATTCCTGAAGACTTGTTCAATCATCAGTCACTTCACCAGGCTAACCCATTTTTATTTTTTCAATATGATAAAAAGTAAAATGGGCAAAAAGAGCCAGAGAAGGTTAATGTCGGCCCAAACGTACATAAACCATGGCATTCTCTCACGTGAATCTCGGCAAATCACGAAAATAGTGGAGAAATCCAATAACTGGGAATAAAACCAACTTGCCCCATTTGCCGGATTTTTTCTTTTCTCGCTGATGTAGGGACGCATGCAAAAGAACCATATTGCAATTGGCCCTGCCAGGAGCGATACAACGGCAATGGCTGCAATGAATATTAATACGTTTAAAATCATTTATCACTTTCATATGAAAAAAACTGGCTTTGGAAATTCTATGGGGCAAGCTTCAGGAATTCATCGATAAGTGCCACATCTGCAAGGTCTATGGGCCGACCAATCTCAATTTTCATCTTCCTGATGTTTTCCAGAGAGGCCACATGGATCTCGGCATTCCCAATCCTGATTTCTACTGAATTTTCAAGAAGGTTCTTGAAATCTCCGGGACTGTCCAGAAAGACATCGACTATTTGAGGCCCTTCGGGAATCGAGAAGGAGATACATTGTTCGTACAAGAGTTCAGGTTTGCTTATCAGAAGAGAGAAATCCTCGTTGTCTAATTTTAAACCGGTACCGGTGAGAGCGTTGATTAATTTCCGGATATTATCTTCTTTTGAGGAAATTTTTATGTCGATGTCCAAGGTTGTCCTGGAGATGCCATGAAGACTGAGGGCTGCGCCCCCGACAATGACAAACTCAATGCCGGATTCGGCAAGAGAACTAAGAACTTCTCCCCAATGGATTTGCTTCACTTTTTCTTGAAACCTTCCTGAATTCCAAATATTTTTTTCTTTTTCCCTCCGGGAGGATGGATAAAATCTCATGCCCGGTGTTGAGGCACCATGAAAGCCTGTCCAAAGGCGTGAGTTTCATGAATTTCCTGATATATCTTTTCCTTGTTGTGTCCGGATCCATGGCAACACCTTTTATTTTGTATTAATATACATTATTTATGGATTATTTCATTCCGGTTGCGGCCTTCAACATGGTTTCTGTCCTCTTTATCGGAACACTGGTCCTTGCCTTGTCTGATATAGTCTTCCCATTCAGTAACATCTTCCTCGGTAAAGATCGAGAGAAGAAGTTCTCCGTCGGTCCGTCTCCAGTCATAGATAATGCAATCTGACATAATTTTGAAATCACCTCAGTTAATAGTGGGAGCACGACCCCGTACTCACAGAAGGTTTGGGGTTCAAATTCCAGTGGCTATACCACAATCCTGAGTACAAGCGGAGCCATGGTTCTCAAAGTAATATCTAGGATTGTAGCGCCATTAGTGTATCGGAAAACAATGGGCTTCCATTCCCCTTCGTCAGTCAGATACCTTATATTATCGGGTTTGCCAAAATCGAAAAACATGCGCGGGCTTTCAACATCGTCCTGGCTCAGGTTGAATATCGAGGCGATGCGTTCCCCTGTGGATGCGTCATGACCGTAGAGCAAATATGTGTCCACCCCGTTCCAAGCGAATGCGGAAAGCTTTTGGCCGCCCAGCCACGACAGGATATGCAAAAACTGCTCCTTCCTTGTGTCGCTCATGAAACATTTTAATCCAGATGCCGCGATCATATTGTCCTGGGCATATACGGCGACCCGTCCGCCCCGTCTATTTTCAAATACGCTTATTGCCGGCGAAACATTCTGTTCCTCACGACTGTTGTACCATCTGGTGGCCATGAATGACGAGGCGACCCGAACCGTCTTGTTTGACGGAACAAGCCTTTTCGCCCCTCCGGCAACATTGCGCAAGGCATAATGGTGCTTCCCTGCCGAATTTCCGTTCAACTGAGCATCATCGCTGAATTTCTCATAATCATAGCGCAACTCGTCGTCACCTTCCCTGACCTCCACTCCCATCAGCTCGGAATATCCCCATTGTGAAAGTGTCATCGCGGCCGGACCGTCCAGAAGTACGGCCTTGCCGAGAATGTTTTCAATTTCCTCCCGTGTCAGATCATAGACGGAGGTTCCGTCAAGCATGTATATGGACGCATCTGGGTTGTTGACCGTAAAAGGGATGCCGAACTTCCCACAGACGGTGCCTCCCCAGCTGCCGACCGGACAAGATTCTGTATTTGATTCGCGCCACGGCATGGCTATCCGTCGCCGGTCATTCATCACCAGAGTTGGTCCGAGCCAACGGACATTCCCGTTGATTTTTTTTAATTCGGAGAAAAACGGAAGTCCGGTCTTCATTGTTTTAGAAAATGCTTTTACATCCTCTGGTATCCATTCCAGAATCCCGGGAATCCAGGTGTATGGCGTATCAATGCCTGCCGCCAGGATGCTTCCAGCCACATGCCCCCTCAGTGTTTTCACCGGTGTGTGATAGCGGGTATGCAGGCAGGTATCAGATTCGCTTAATAGTTCAATGTCCTTGTCGAGCATGGAAGCCTGAGCGGCCAAGTTAGTCATTACATCCGCAAAATAAGCGTACCCGTCCGCACAGTAATATGCACCGGCTAAGCGAATGAATGGCTTTGTGCGACCGGCCAGAGCTCTGGCAATCTCAGATGTCCGGAATGTTGATATGCCGCTGGAGGTGCATTTTCCGCAACTGATCTCCGGATCAACCTGGTCAATCGCCTCGCGTATTGTTCTCGACAGCACCAGCAGACTTTCGTCTCCCGAATCCTGCCATTGCCTGCGAACAGAAAGGCCAAGTTCGTCATCGCGCCCCATAGCCTCGAAAATCTGTTCCCTTCTGTCCTTTGATCCGGCAAAACGGTTGAAAAGATCCACATGCAGGGGGCATGCGCACGCCCAGCGGGCAGGAGCATGGTTGTCCAGCCTCACGTCATCGTCAACCAGAAAAAAATCAGGAGACTCCTTGCTAAACATGATCATCATTTCACGGACATAATCCAGAAAACCATTGTCCAGAGGACAGAAGCAGGCGCGGCTGACAGTACCGTCAAATCCCGTGATCCGCTGGAATGATATTGGAGAAAGCGGCTGAAAACGCTCCCCGTGATCCAGCAGTGTCTGGATCATTATTCCGGCGCGAACCCCGTGTGGTTTCAATTGTGCCTTAATCCGCCTGAACTGCTCTGCGGATTCCTCTATTTTTTTCATGAGGGGCAGGCCTTCGGGATGGCACATATACATGACCGCGACATCCGTGGTTGCGCTGTCCTCGCACATTTTAACCAGGTTTCCAATGACCATGGGCTCATTCCACGGCCGGGCGGCTACTGTCGTCATCATTTTCATCACCATGTTTTCCTTATCATTAAAGACAATCGGCTCATTTTTTCATCTTCTATTTTTAATATCCTGTCAACAAATGAGTATTCCAAGAATTGAACAGAGCGCCTCCAGTTTTGCACGGTTGTCACCGTAGGAAATAATGTAGTGCTGGCTCATCACCTTCTGTATGAAATCTTCCACCGGAGCATCAAAAATTATTTCCAGGCTTGGAAGCTGTGGTGCTGGAGGTGTCCAGCCAGCCTCCTCCCATTTGACCGGAGTTCGCGCAATACCGGTCATAATGTGCATGCAATATTCGCCTTTTGAATATCCGAGACGGCAGATTGTCACTTTCCCCGTTTTGAGTTTTGATACGTTCAGGAGTCCTTCCCCGAAATCGCCGAACGCATTCGGCATCACTGTGACTTTGCCGTCAACTATTTCAGACGGTACATAATCTGGTACTCCCATCAGCGCACCGTCTTCCATGAACTCATAAAACTCCAAGTATGCCCCAACTTGTCCAGTAAGATATTTCACCATAAGCTGTGTCGCTGCACCGAGACTGTCATTTTCCGGAACGGAGCAGATATCCATTTCATCATGAAGCAGTGTCAAACTTCCCGCAGGGGCGAATTTCATCAGCTTCTTGACACCGTCAACATCGCAGAAAGAAAATCCCTGATATTTCCGCTCTTGGATTTTAGCTTTCAGCGCGAGGAACAGCCGGACGGAGATTTCCACAGTTCCAGATCGCGGTTCTTTGACAAATTTCCATCTTTTCTTCAATGCAGATGCGATTGCCCCAATCTCTTTCGTTTCGACTTTGTCCATCAGCTGTGCAATCTCAAGCAGATCGAAATGCTCAATTTCCGGACCTATCTTCGCCTTCAGGGAAACGCCATCGTACAGTGTGCCATACAAGCGCATGTCGCGGTAACCGGCCATGCCGATCCTGGCAGTCCTGAGAAGAGAAACCGCACGTGCGGCTTCCGCATAATTTATTATCTCTGCAATTCTCGGTTTTTCTCCGCGATAGTTGACAATATATTTGAAATTATATCCCATATCCTCCATAGGCTTCCGCAGGGCTGTTGTTCCGGCCTGGTCGGCGGTGGTTATGAAACGGCCTCCGTCCTGCCAGCCGGTTAGCCCCCAAAGGAGCATCGGTTTGTGTTTGAACGGTTCGATTACGCTGAATACCGCCCAAGAGGGAATCCAACCGGCAATGCATACGATCAGCAGGTCGAAGTCATGCGCGGAAAGCTCCTGACAGCTCTTGCCGCCTCTTTGCCATCCGGATCATCGCATACAGGGTCAGCCACGAACAGATCCATGCCGTTCCGCTCCAGCATTTTCGCCGCTTCGGCACAGCGCTTGACAATAAATTCCTTCGGGGTGTTAACTTCTCCAAACCCGACAAAGCCTGCTCTGATTTTTCTTATTTTAGACATGGAATCTTCCTTCCCTTATTTAAAATTATTTTGACATTTCGTTCCATTCTCTTAGCCCGGACACGGCATCTGCGCCATAGAGATTGTCTCTTCCGGCCATCATCGCATATTGTCCGGCGGTCAAGACAGTTTCATTTTTCAGCAAAGCCGTCAGGAATCCCGCGATTGCACAGTCCCCGGCTCCGGACGCATTGCGAAAACGCCCGGCATCCACAGGAAGCGATGGTATCCAGTTCCCATGCGGACATCCAATTCGGTCGGAAAGGCTCAATGACGATGTAATGAGTTTCGTCATGTCTCCTGTGCGAAGATAAGCACCCTTACGGCCTGCCTTTAAAAGAAGCACCTTGACCCCCATTCCAATGACTTTTTCCGCAATCCGTCCGTATTCCTCCTCAGGGATGGCGTCGATCATGTCACCACCTGCCCCCTGTTTCATGGCACGGTAATAGAGAATAGGGTCAAGCATGAAAACAAGTTCTTCGATGCTGGGCACAAAAATATCAACAAGCGGAAGTATCGATGACAATATGGTCATCCAGTCGGCTTTTCCCGAAGGCGCATCCGGATCCGGCAGTGTCATGTCCAACGAGACGACTGTTCCGCAGGCGCGGACCCGTTCCAGAAGTTCCTTGAGTTTAACGCCTTCGTTTTTCCACAACGCATCCATGAGAGGAGGATACCCGAAATGGAATAAGCGACTCTGCGTGACAAGATCATAATCAATGTCATCTGCACTGAAGATGCGGTTGCAACCGGGATCTTCAAGGAAAATTCGATCAGCACCTGGTGCTGCAATTACGATGCCATATGCGGTGCCAGTTGAATCTTTGCGTTTTATTCCACCTTTGATTCCAGCATCTGCGAATTGCGCAAGCGCCAAGTCCCCCAGGGCATCATTGCCGATACATCCCATCAATGCAACATTCTGTTCGAATTTGCGCATCGCAAGCCCCGTATTCGCAACCACGCCGCCGAGAGAAAAATGTAGTCCCGTGGTCTCAATAAGCCTTCCTGGGCGGAACAGTTCGGTAAAAGACACGGCTTCGCGGTTCGCAAAACCTGGTGCAATGTCAACACCGAGATACCCGGCGACAACCGCATCGATTGGGCGTGTATGATTCATTTCCACAGTTTCTCCACCTCTGCCAGCGTCTCGTCCACCAGTATTTTTCCGCCTTCGGAACCAATTTTGCCGTTTATGATAAGCCCACCGTATCCACCAAGCTGTTCAGCCCTGGCGCTCGGAAGATAGCCTCCCGTGTCTCCGCAGAGCTGGACGACGAAGGTCTGTCCGGCCCTGCTTCTCGCCTTGATCTGATGTCCGAAATCGAGATAAAGCTCGAATGGATTTGTCACAAAAACCGCGTCCTCTAAACGCAGGACATGCAGTTCCATATCAAACATCGGAGATTTGTCCTGTTCCTTATACCTCGCAATCACCGCCTTTGCATTCTGGATCAGGACAAAGTGGTGGAGCTTGCTGTCATAAGGACCGGGATGTCCGGCAATCTTCTCATTCCGGCCAACTTCCTTGCAGAATGCCTTGTATGCTTTTCCCTCCGGCATCGCTGCTTCGAGCTCCTTCAGCGTCTTTTCGGCAAGCATGAATTCTTTTTTTGAAGCCCGGCGCAATGGTAGAGAAAGAGCTTTTACACCATGCTTCATGGCCGGCGAGAAATTGATTACCTTTTGGGCCTTAGATAAAGCGCCTTCGACTGCGACAATAAGCCTGCGTCCAATTTCCTCGACTCCGTCACCATGCCAGAAATCCAATTCCCCCTTGTAGTTCCTGGTCAGGTCGCGTGGAGACTGGCAGCCAGCGGCGCTGATCTGCCCAAATGTTTTAAAATCGTTCCCGAATCGCTTTTTAAGAAGCTGCCTAGTCTCCCCGATGAAGTCGGATGAAATCTCGTATGTCGCCTCCATGACCTGTGAAGGGCAGGCCAAATTGAGGATTACTCCGGTAGGCTTGTTCTTACAATCAAAAGTGAAAAGAAGATCAACTCCTGAATCCTCTCCGCCTTCCATGCCGATGAAATCTTCCCGGTCGGTATTTCCATACATTTCAGCTGTGCCACCGGTATAGACTGCACGACGGCAATGCCCGACACGGGCGGAACCCAGCGTATTGGAAATGCCTCCCGGCCTGCGGCTTCTCCAAGCTGAAATCACAGCAGTTTTAAGCTTGCCTAGCAGGAATTCCCGGTATTCAAATATTGGCATCACCCCTGCAGGCTCGGTCAGCCAGCTTATGGCCTCCATTGAATCAACTGCGGGCGCGTTGTGAGTGTGTATGACGTTGAGAAAAACCTTTGAAACATCGAGTTCAGGAAGTTCCAAACGCAGAATTGCGTGCAGTTCTTCCTGAAAATCGGCACGGAAGCCTGCCAGATCCAGCGAGACCATCACAGCATGGTCATTGCCGGATTCCAACGCCAGCACAGTTGCAGAAAGTCTCGAATGGATTCCTTTTGAAACCCGATGGTAATATTGCCCGCTAAGGTCCACCGTACCTCCCGGGGTAGTATCAATTTCAGACCAGCCGATTAGTAATTTTGACATTTTAAGTTCCATGATATTTTTTATTTTTTAAATTTCAACGAATATTTCGCGCAACAAGCACGCTCATCACTCCGAAAAATCCGAATCCGACAATTTTGCAATTAGTTCAATTTCAACCATGGCGCCTAGTGGCAGTCCAGACACGGCCACCGTCATACGAGCCGGATATGGTGCATTGAAGCGGCTCTGATAAACAGCATTCATGCCGGCAAAGTCTTTCATCGAGGCAAGATAAACAGTGGTCTTTACCACATCGTCCAGAGTAAGTCCTGCATCCTTAAGTACCGCCTCCATATTATCGAATACTGTCTTGGTTTGCGCTGTGATATCGCCCCCGGCAAGTTCCATCGTAGCCGCATCAACTGGCAGCTGTCCCGACAAAAACAATAATTTACCTGCCCAGACTGCATGCGAATACGGCCCGATTGCCCTAGGGGAATGTTGACTATTAACAGTTTTGCGTATCATATTGTCCTCCTTGCTTTTTCCGGTTGCTCCGCTAATATTTGATCCATCATCTCGCGGATAACGTCTGTTGAAATGAGTGGTGCAACGGGATTCTCGATCGGCGTTACGCTGCCATCAAGGGAATTCATATGCACTGCCCCGTACCGTGCAGGGCGTCTGGTATTATTAAGATACTCAGAGTAGGCGTCGCCATCATTATAATGCCAAAACTCAAAAGGATAATCCACGAAACCATGTTTATGCATTATGCCCGTAATTTCCCGACGGTTTTTCCCGGATTGCTCTGCAATGAACGGCGAATCCATAGGGGTAAGCTCGGACATTTCCAGATATCGTCCGCCACGGTCAAGCTCTCCGCCCGTATCGCGTAGCAGGACGGAAACATCCATGGCACTGCCGGACATATGCGTGCCAAGCTTGGGAGACAATGCAACCAATGCGCCAATCCGGCGATAAAGAAGGTCTACTTGCGGCCTATAGCAACCACACTCCCATTGTACCCTGCAAAGAATTGCGGAAAATATGTTTCTATTGAGTAATGATTTCTGCATTTCCATTGTACGATACCCCTCTTCCACCTTTAACATCCAGCCGCGTTCATTCATTTCTCGCGCAACCGCCAGAAACTGCCCAATCAGGCCCGTGCGCAGATAAAAAAGCCGCGACAGCCCGTGCATGTGAGGCAAATCGGAGAATACCACTTCAACCTTCTCGGCTCTCGCAGCTTCTTCCAGAGAAACCATCGGCTCCCTGCATTCTTTCACAGGATAGTCAGTTACTGCCTGCATGAACGCATCTGCCTTATCAAGCATCCTCATCCAATATTCGCGACGCTCACTGTCATTATTTTTTATTTCAAATCCCATACTTTCTCAACGCTTTCATTCTTCCAACTTTTGAGCGCAGCTGTAAACAGCCTATGGCTGTACGCGACCTCATCCGGAGTCACACAACCAGCAAAACGGCTTTTAGGCTTGCCTTCAACTAGCTCATATACAAATGCCGCCCACATCTGCTGGATGCAGTCTGTGAACCCGAATTCAAATATGCCGCCAGTTATGCCGGGATACGCGACTTCCCAGCCTGTGTCGATATGCTGCCAGGCCTGTGCGCCTCCAGTATATTCAAGTATCTCAAGCAGGCGTGGATTCTTGCTGGACCAGCGTCCGCATCCCTTCATGCCCTTGACCTCGAAATACCAGGTATTCGTTTCGCCCGGGGCTATGCGCTGGGTCTTGATCGTCATCGGGAACAGTTCCCCGCTGCCAGGATCTTCGGTCTCGCATAGCAGCGTCCCGTTGTCCCAGGTCTCGCACGGAACCATTTTTCCATTTTTATCGGGTCTTTCCCTTACAATGTTTGAAAGTATCGCCCTGACGTTTTTCGGATACCATCCGGCTTTGAATGGCATATGGCACGGGTGCATCCCGAGATCCCCGAGGCATCCGTATTCTCCGTTGAACTGGATCATGCGCTTCCAGTTGATCGCCTTGCTGGTGTTCAGGTCGGAGGAATGCAGAAATCCGGAATTGACCTCGATTATCTGTCCGAACGACTTCGCCTCGATCATTTTTCCCAGCCGCTGCATCGCCGGGAAAAACGGGGATTCCGAACTGCAGCGTACAAAGACATCGGGATGTTCCCTTATGCACGCCATGATCGCATCGTTCGCCTTTTTGTCAATGCCGAATGGTTTCTCGCCGAGCAAATGCTTTCCCGCACGGATGATATCGCAGTACAGCTGTTCGTGGAGATTGTGTGGGACCGCGCAATATACCGCCTCGACTTCCGGATCCGCAAGCATCTCCCTGTAGTCACTTGTGAAAAGCCTGACGCTGGGGATATTCTCCCTGAACCAGTTCCTTACGTCCTCGCTCAAATCGCAAATCGCCACTATCTCAGGTTTTGCGGACATTCCGGAAAGATGGCACCAGCGAGCTACCGCGCTGGCAAACTCCTTCCCCATCAATCCTCCGCCGATGATTCCAAATCTGATCGTTTTCATATTATTACTCTTTTCATTATTTTGAACTCTTATTACTATGAGCCAATTGCAAAACTGCGGTTTTGACAAGCAAAACCCTCCATTATAACGCCCGTTTCGGGCGTGGAGGGCGATGCTTGTCAGAGCCGTCCTGGAGTTTTGCAATTACCTCCTATGAGAGACATTTCAGAACCGCCGGTACGCTTTTTTGCCAGTTCTGCGGCACGTCTTCGCTGATCATCAGACAGAAGCGTCCAGTGCCGGCTGATTTAATGATACGTTTAATATTATCCGCCAATTCCTTTTCCGGCATGGAATACAAGTTCAGGTTCGGGTTGATCCAGAGGAACTTGTCCGGCCAGGCTCCTCTGGCCTCGCACACCGTCATATCTCCCTCGGGAGCTTCCGTAAAAGAGTCGATACCGTCAAAGCCAAGCCTGCCAATATCCTCTGAAATTACTTTGAGCTTGCCGTCATAATGAACCTGGATCTTTTTGTTTGCGGCACCGGTTATGTCAAGAATCTTCTTATACAACGGAACAAAATGGCGCCTGTAGTGAACATGGCCAACGGTTTCAATGGAAAGATTCTCCCATAATTTGATCTGGCTTACAGGGGTTTTGACCGCTTGGCGGATTTCTTCCAGCTTGATTTCATTCATGATTTCAAGCCACTCAAACATCTCCCTCTGCTCATAGGCCAGATCCATGGAAAACTGTTCCAGCCCCACCCAGTCTATCTGCAGCACCATCAACGGAGTGCGCCCGGAACCAAGACCTGCCATCTGACCGACAGTGATTCCCCGGTCACCAAGTTTTAATTCCGACTCCAGGAAAGGTTTTTCATCCGCTACAACCTTCACTCCTTCAAGCGCCCGCGTCATGATGCGATAGTCTTCCGGCGTCTTTATGAAATGTTCCTGCTTCCATTCTCCCAGATACCACTCGTGCAACTCGCCTTTGTCGGTAATCAAACGAACATCGCGGCAAACTTTACCATCCTGTTCCGATATTGTTTTAACAAGCTTGAAATTCGGGTGTTCATGCCTGACAAGATTCGCGTGATTAATCCGACCCAGTCCAAGGCTGAAAAGCTTTTTCCAGTCCACGGCAGGCCTGTTTTTCACAAACCAGTCATAGACCGCGTAAACCGGATATTCAATCGCTCCGCCCGACAAGGCACTCTCAAATCTTTCCCGTATATTCGTCATAATCTCTTCCTTGAAAATAATCGGTTCTGCCATGAAACTCATGCGTTCTTGCTGACTGCGGAACCGGGACGGATGTTCCCGTTGTCCTCCGGATATATTTTAAGATAATTAGGATGCCATGCGGCAGACATGCACAGAGGGATGAAACAGTGACGCAGGGTGCCCAGGCCGTAGACATCCCGCCACAGCGTCTCCTGCAGGGCGAAGCGCCGCCGGATCAGCGGCAGAACCGGTGCGATGTCCTCTTGAGTTTTCCAGCCGTCCCCCGTCCCTATCGCGTGATCCAGCGCCATAAGACCGGCCTTGATCCGGAAATGCTCAAACGCCCACTGCTGTCGAGGAGGCGTATGAACGCGCGGGCGAATCCGTCCGAGGGCCGTCTTCCACTTTTCCGCTTTTGATTCGTCAAGATCCTCCATGTCAAGCAGAACATCAGCAGCCGTACGGAGATCCTTTCCGCTCAAAGCATACATCTGTCGGCAGTAATCCTCGGTCAGCATCCGGGGATCGGCTCCGGGGATCCTCCCGAGACGGCTGCAGAGGAATTGATTGTAATGATCGCCGAAGCTTTCGTTATAGGTGTTGAACCCCAGACATTGCTGGGCTGCGAAACTCTTGATGACTGACTGTATCCGCCGGGAAGCGGAATGGATGCCTGTCTTATAGTATACGTCCCTTCTGTCGTGGGAAAACCCAATATGGAAGAAGGCGCTGAACGGCAGGTCTCCAAGGACGGTGCGGACATCCGGGAGCTCAAAAACTCCATATGTGGCGCTGAACTGGAATCCATGAAACCACTCACGGGCCGGCCCTGCCACGAATTCGCGGATCAGCCGCATCTCCTCGTCTGTAACCCACCAGCCGCAGAGATCCATCGCGACCTGGGAAAAATGACGACGGGCAATCCCGTGAATCTCTTCCGCCATCTTCAGGAAAGTCGGATAATACGGCTGGCATTTCTCACAGGCGCATCCTCCGTCATCATACGGACCGTAAATCAGCCGGTCAACCACCACCCTGGACTCGGCAAGATCGCGGAAGAGGTTCTCATGGTTCTGCAGACAGACACGGCGCGCCTCCGGAATGGAAGGACACAGCACCTGTCCCTGCACCCTGTGTGCATGACTCCGGACTCCCGTCCATTCGGGACGCATCTGATCTGTGAAGCCGACATTATGAGCCACAAAGAGCACGGTCTCCAACCCTAGGCGCTTTGCCGTGCGCAGGAATTCCTTTTTCCTCTGCCAGAGCGTCATGCTGGTGCTGCAATATACATGCGGCGCATAGGGATCCGGCATGTCGTTCGGGTCGAACCAGTCTCCATAGCCGCTGGCTCCCCACAGCGCAAGATCATCAAGATAGCGTTCCATTTCGCCCGGCCATGCAACTTCGAAGGCGTTGCCGAAATGCCCCGGCATATAATGAACCCCGATGGGATTTTCCGAAATCTCCTTGTAAATCCCGTCAACCAGCCGTACCAAACCGTCCGACGCAGTCCTGAGGCTGCTAAGAAGACATCCAATTCCGGCAATAAATTCGCGCGTTATTCCGGCCCGGATTACGGCATCATTTCCATGTATTTCCAAGGAAAATCCGCACCCTTCTGATTTCAGAAAGGAAAGGCACAACTCCCCCTGCTCCCACTTGGACGGAAAATTAATCTCACCTATCCGGGAGAGTCCGATCCGCCGCGCCTCTTCCGCCTCCGGACAGCATCCGACGCAACTGGCATTGATCTTTTTCTTCGCATTTCTCATATATTTCAACCTTTTGATAAAAGTCGCTTCTTATACTTAGTTACTATCAAAGAGCACGTCAGCAGAGTGACGCGTTCCTTTTCCAGTGATTTAATTGGTTTATCTGGATTTTGAAACTCGGAATTCATTACCTTCGTAAACCTTCTTGGATATTGGGTGTTCAACCCCAGCCATCCAGCAATCCATTCATCCATTCTCCCCAATCTCTCGCCCTACCCCATCAATTCCTTCTCGGTTTCCGCGATTGACTCCTCGATGATGTCCATCCCTTTAAGCAGCATTTCATCCTCCATAACAATCGGAGGGCTCATCCGCAATATGTGCCCGGCAGGTATCCATGCCAGCCCCTTTCTAAAAGCTTTCTGGTATACCAGTTTTCCGGCCTCGTTGAAAGGTTCTTTGGTCGTCCTGTCCTTGACAAGTTCAATCCCCATCAGGCATCCCTTTGTCCTGACATCGCCGATGATAGGATGGTTCTCCTTCATCTTATTCATTTTCTTCAGTGCGATTTCGCCGAGATGAGTCGCCCTCTCCAGCAGATTTTCCTCGATAATGACTTCGGTGCTCGCAAGAGCCGCCGCACACGCCATCGGATTGCCTCCGTAACTGCTCGACGCCGATATCGATTCAAACGATTTCGCATACTGTTCCCTGACGGCCACGCAGGTCACCGGGAATCCGTTCCCGAATCCCTTGCCGATTGTCACTACATCAGGAACCACACCCCAATGCTCCATGCACAGCCATTTGCCTGTCCGTCCCCAGCTTGTCAGCACTTCGTCAGCCATCAGCAGGATCTTATGTTTTTCACAGAATCTCTTCAACTTCGGGAAGAAGTCATCCGGTGGTATTATCGAACCTCCCCAACCCTGTATCGGTTCAAGCACAAATGCCGCGACGCTTCCTACAGTTCCCCTGTCAATATACATCTCGTAGAATTCAATATACTTGTCCGTGTCAATCGAACCGTCGGCCTTGGTCCAGATCGGCCTGTAGGGATCAGGCCTTGGAACCATGTGCGAACCCGGCGCCCTCACTGCCCCATATGCTGTCGATCTTATGTGCCCGAGTGAAACGCCCCCGTAAGTCTTCCCGTGAAAATCATAGAAACCGGAAATCAATTCGTGTTTCCCGGTCGCCGCCCTGCATATTCTCAGGCCGGCTTCCACAGCGGCGGTTCCGCAGTCGTAGAACTGGAATCCGCTCAGATCCCCCGGAAGGATTTCCGCCAGCTTCTCCACGAGCAGTGTCTTTATCGGAGTGGTGAAGTCGTGCGCGTTCATCAGCTGTCCTGCGAACTTCGCAATCGCCTCGGAAATCTTCGGATGGCAGTGTCCCAGTGTCGTGACATATATTCCAGACGAGAAGTCGACATACCTGTTGCCGTCGACGTCAGTCAGCACACACCCTTTTCCGGACTCGAAGGCTACAGGAAACAGTTTGACCTGTTCGCTGAGCCCCTTGAAATGCTTTGTGCATCTGCCGTGCCATTCAACCGATTTCGGTCCGGGAACAGTTTCCGTTATTATTTCCGGAGCAGTCATTGATTCCCTCTTACTCATCGCAGCCTCCAGTATATGTTCAAAATAGTTAAATATGATAAATACTAACATATTCCTGTTTAAGGTTATGTCAAGCTTATTATGGATATATTTTATATTTATCATTGGCAATAAATAATACTAATGTTATTATTTAACATTATGAATTCAAGACAGCAAAATCTACTGGACAAGCTTTCCAAGACAGGGAGCCTGGAGACGGCTGAAGAAGCTGCCCTCCTGAAGGTTTCTGCCATGACGCTCTGGCGTGACTTCAAGATGTTCGAGGAACAGGGGCTTGCACTGAGGACGCACGGAGGACTCGTTTCGGCCATAAGAAGAGATCTCGGTTTTCAGAACACCAGGGCCTCGGAGTTCCAGAAGAAAATCGCGAAAGCCGCAATCTCACTCATTCCCAATAATTCCACCATCATGCTTAGCGCCGGGACGACAACACTTGAAATAGCAAGACAGCTTGCCTCGTCTGGCAGACTGCAGATCACCGTTGTCACCAATTCCCTGCCAGTCGCTGCGATCTTCTACAAGACAGACTTCAATACGATTCTGCTCGGAGGATCTTTGAGACGTAATTCCATGGATCTGACCGGACCACTTTCAGAGAAGAACCTGGACGAACTGCATATCGACATGCTTTTCACAGGATGCGACGGTGCAATTTCCGGAGAAGGATTCTTCACATCCGATTTATCGCTGGCGGAACTCGAACGCAAGTCAGTCCAGAGGAGCAAGACAGTCGCAGTCGTCACCGAAAGCCGGAAATTCGGGAAAAAGTCGCTTGCGAAGTTCGCATCTGACAAGGAAGTTCGGATTGTCGTAACCGACAGGAACCTGTCCAATTCGGACAAGGCGATGCTGGAGAAAAACAAGATCAAGGTATGCATAGCATATTGAACTGAACGAAGGTCTCTCTCGGGATCAAGCAATATTCTTCAATCTTAAATCGGGAAATCGTCAGGGAGGTAGTGTAAATCATGGATAACAGCAGCCCAACCCGTCCCAACTTGATTTTTTTTGTTCCTGACTCATTCCGCGGGGATGTCCTGGGGCATGTCGGCAATCCGGCGGCGCACACGCCTAACCTTGACCGCATTGTCGCAAGCGATGGGGTGTCATTCGTAAATGCATTTTCACAGAACCCTGTTTGTACGCCCAGCCGATGCTCCTTCATGACTGGCTGGTATACTCATGTCGCCGGACACCGGACCATGTTGAATATGCTTAAGCCGTATGAACCATGTCTGCTAAAAACACTGAAGGAACATGGATATTATGTCTGGTGGGGCGGCAAAAATGACTTAGTATCGGTGAAGAATCCGGAGGATTATCAACTCTGGTGTTCGGAGAAGTGCAGATATCCCGCGCCGGGCGAACATTCCTACGACGTACCTCATTATTTTCATGAGGAAATAGGATCTGGTGACCCGCGCTTCCATTCATTTTATCGTGGACTTGTTTCACCTGATGGCAGGGAAGGGGAAGATCAACTACTAGTCGATGACTGGTGGGTGGATAAGGCTGTTGAGCGGATCAAAAATCGAGTCAGCGACCAGCCATTATGCATTTATCTGTCGCTGGATCTGCCACATCCTCCTTACCGGGTGGAAAAACGGTGGCGCGGCCTGATCGATAAATATAAGCTGCCGCCAGTTATTCCCCCTTATGCATCCCCAGAAGAATTTCCGGAGATCATGACGGCGTTGCTCAAAGGCTGCGACATTGAAAACCTGGACGAGGAGTTCTGGCTGGAAACCAAAGCCGTATATTACGCGATGTGTGCCCGGACGGACGCGATGTTCGGCAAAGTAGTTGTGGCACTGAAAGAGGCTGGAATTTATGATGATACCGCGATATTCTTCTTGTCCGATCATGGCGATTTTGCGGGTGATTATGGGTTGCCTGAAAAGACCCATTCCACCCTGCAGGACTGTCTGCTGCGAGTGCCGTTCATAGTTAAACCTCCCAAAGGTATGCCGGTCAATCCAGGAGTAAGGAGACAACTGGTGGAATTGACCGATTTTGTCGCTACCGTGGAAGATATTTTGCACATGGAGTCAGCTCATCCGCATTTTGGGAAATCGACAGTTCCTCTGTTTACGACTGCGGAACATCTGCATCGCGAGGAAGTGTTTGCGGAGGCGGGCAAAAGGTATGGGGAATGGCAGGCTCTGAACAGCGAAACAGAAAAGATGTCGCCGGACTCAATTTACGGACGCCAGGCCAAAGTGCTCTGTCAAAATGAGAAAATACTTGGTTTCGCAACTATGTGCCGAACCACAAAAATAAAATATGTTAAGCGCCTTTATGAAAAAGATGAATTATATGACCTGGAAAAGGATCCGTGTGAAACCGTTAATCTCATCAACGACCCGCAATATGGCAAAATCCTTATTGATATGCGGGAACGGTTGCTCAATCATTATGCCAGTACCTGCGATGTAGTTCCATTTGAACAGGACTCAAGAAAGATATGATTTTTCAAAATAACCATATTATCAATCCGCCGTTACTGCTTGATTTTCTGCAACAGTTTTTTTGCATAAATGCCCATGCCTTTATCATTGGGATGAATATTGTCCACAAAATACGATGAATCGTCCGGCACAAGTTGTGTTCCATTAATCAGGCAGACATTTTTAAAACCAGCGGCGACGGTCTTTAGCATCCGGCGGTATTCTTCCAGTTGAAGCCCGAGAGAGTTTGGCTCACTTCGCCCGGCCCATGGGATGGGTGTAATCAAATATATTTGAGAATCTTTGCGCATGCTTAGGTAATTAAGCATTTGTTCCGTATCTGCCGAAAAATCAGAGAGCTTACGGTTTTGATTGAAATCATTTACTCCAAAAGCGACAAATGCAGTATTCCATTCAATGTCTAGCGCCAGTTTTCCGACTCTGCCGTCCATTGTAGCGCCGCCGACCGCGATGTTGTGAAAATCTTTATTCAACGCGGTCGCCACTTGTGCAGGATAAGTCAGGGATGGAGAAGAAATAGCCATACCCTGGGTAATTGAATCTCCGATGAAGATTAATCCGGGACGCACCGTCTGAGCAGGATTGACTAAACAACCGTCTTCGATTTCCATACCGGCCACGGTGGTTTCACACTGGTTCGGCAGATGAATTTCAATCTGTTTCATACCTTTACCGTTAAATTCTGCATTAAAAGAGAATTCCCCACAATACTCCTGCGGCCCGAAAGTCATTTTCTGGAAACGATCAACCACTATGTCGGTGTTGAATATCGGCCTGGAATAGCGCCCGAAAACCAGTTTCATTTCGATAAATGATGTATCGGAAATAAATGTAACCCGGATGCCCGAGTTGTTCATCGCGCGAATTTCCTCAGCTTCCGTGGCAGAGTAATGTTGCATCAACCTGGAAGTCATTCTTGAAGCATAGAAACCTGATTCAGTTTCCTTCACACCGGCCGCCCCCGACACATAATCAATATTTGAAAGTAAATCTGGTTTCATAGCGATGTGACTTCTATTTACTCGAAGTATCCCCAAGGATTTCCACTTCCAAAAGCTCGATGAATTCAGGAGAATCAGAAGTCTTGTCCTCGAAAAACAGCTTCACATATCTGCTGCGTGTATTCACCGGAAAGGAAGACATTTCATTTTCGTAATTAGAACTAACCGCTGGGAGATTTTTTGACTTGCTTAATGCCGTAGTCCAATTTTTATTGTCATCACTTACGAGAATTGCGATGGAACCGGGGATAAAACGATATATTGCAGAAGGTCCCCTGAACTTTATTTTCACTTCAATGATCTTGAATTTTTCTCCCAAGTCAACGCACCACCATGAATTTGCAGACTCTCCTAACGCTGCACACCAGAAATTTGCGTCTATATTGCTTATACCGTCATTGGCTAATGCCGGCTTATAGTTTTCATAGGTACTGGAGGCTGTGGCAGGTTTCTTTAAAGCCAGATTCACGCTTTCAGCAAATACAGGTGCAGATAGGAAGATTCCCATTATGAAACAAACACTGACAAACTTAATCGTTTTTAGAATACTCATTGCAGTCTCCTGTAAATATTATAATTAATTTGAAAAAGTTCTTTCCGCTGTTCTTTCCTCTGCTTTTTTCCTCCTTTCACTTTGTTAATCAGCTGTTAAATTTGCATGCTATGTTCTCTTGTTGTCTTTCAGTCCTGATTTGATCATCCACATTCTGGCAGCCTTTGGTGGCAGGTCTGCGGAAAGCGCTGAATCTGAATACAAGGCAGGTACCGGACAGTCGGCAGGAAAGAGTGGAATCGCCTCGATAATTATGGCGGGCAGCTGCACTAAGATGGTTCGTTGCACCGCAGTAAAGTTCCATAAGCTGAGTATTGTTTCATCTCCCAGCACAAGGGCGAATGCACCGTCAAGGGAGCCATATTTAGCGAAGCCAAGCGGCCAGAATGGAAGACCGTTGCGGACAAAGTTGGAGAGGGTTTTCTTGTAGAGAGAGAAACCTTCTTTCACCATATTTAGCTGGTTTTCATTCATGGAGAGGACGGCACCGCTCAAATATGGACGCCAGCTTAAGGAGGAGACCAGGTTCATGATGAGTTCTTCATCGCTGGGGTTTTCGAGGGGATAGCACCAGACTCCGGCTTGCTCCGGGGTAATGGAGGCTGCACTGTTGATCGAAATGATGGCATTCGCGATGTAGTTCTGGTTGTCGGTTGTGGATCCGAATGGCAGGATGTCAAGATAGGCGTACGAGTTGCGCAGTCCGCCGGATGCGCAATTTTCAATAACGAGATCCGGGTGGCGTATCAGGGTTTCCATAAGCCAGGAATGATACGCTTTCTGGTGGCCGAGAAGTCCGTCCCCGAAACTGTCAGAGTCCACCTCTGTGCCTTGTCCGATATCAATGTTGCAGTCTATCTTGAAGAAATCAATTTTATAGTCCGAGATAAGGCGCTCGATTGTTGACGTGGAATGTTTTCGGACAATTTGGTGCCTGAAATCCAGTTGGTATGAATTGTGGTCTAGAACCCTTTTGCCATGTCTTCTGAAGAAGCATTCCTCCGGCCATTGTTTGGCGAGAGGACAGTTTGCACCCATACGTTCAAGTTCAAGCCAGATGCCGGTGCGTAATCCTTTGGCCTTGGCGAACTCGAAGACTTCATTCATTCCGCAGGGGAAACGCGAAGGCGACTCACGCCATTCGCCGACTTCTGCCCACCACTTGCCAGATGCGTACCATCCTGCGTCCATGACATAGTACTGGACCCCCAGTTCGGCGGCATGGTCAATGAGGGGCAGGCATTTCTCCGTGCTGGGCTCTGCCATAAGGCAGTTCATGTAATCATTGAAATAGATGTTCAGATCTTCTGTGTCAGGCTGCTTCCTTCGCATGACCCTGCGGTAGCGGGTAAGTTCTCGGAAGGCGTCGAATTTGTCTCCTTCCAGAACGGCCAGTCCCACTGGCGTGCTTTCAAAGCTTTCACCTGGCTGAAGCCACTTAAACCATTGGTTTTCCTGGTCGGTTGGTCCAGAAAGTTGAAAGTAGACATGGTCCACAAGGTCAGAGATCTCCATATGCCAGGAGCCAAAAGCCTCAATCTGCCAGGCCCAGGTCTGGCCGGAAGATGTCTCTTCAATTACACCGAGTGGAAGATATTCTTTGGCAGGCATGCTTCCCGTATTCCCGATTGACACTCGCCCCATGCCGAAGTCCATGGAATGGAATTTGGAAATTCCTAAATCTCTGAGTGGATGGGTCTCCCACTGGTTCTCCATCTGCCATGAGTTGCGGGCGAAGGAAAAGTTGATTGTCTCATCCCAGGGAGAGTTCGCCTCTTTGTCGATCCCAAGAAGAACGAAGCTCGAAACATACTCGAGTGGAATTGGAGCGGCGCCACAGTTTTTCAGGAGAGTGTAGGCACGAAAAACTTTAATGGAGTCGTAGAACTGGAAGCAGGTGGTGGCGAGTAAAGAGCCTGCCTGCTGGACGAATTCGAGACGGCGGCCCTCGTGAGTGCGGAAATCACGATAGTCCTTGAAACACCAGGCCTCTCCCGGATTGCATCCGGTGTGTTTCCGTCCATGATGGTCATCCTGATCACATCCTGAGACGTGGACTTCAAGGAGGGAGAAGCACTTGCGGCGCGCTTTTTCATTCGGAATGAGCTCTTCATGGAAAGGCAAAGGTGAGCAATGGAGAAGATACAAAGTTCCCTCCTCGGAGATCTCCAGGACGAGGTTAATCTGGTTTTCCGAGAAGGATAGAAACTTATCCGCATTGCTTCCGCGACTTTCAGGCAATCGGAGCAAGCCTTCTTCATTCGGCTTCGGAGAAATCGCGCATGGCTGCGACATAATTTTTGTCTCCTCCCATTTTTTCCCAATGTTTGTAGACCATAAGAACGCAGAACAGAGTGAGAGCGGTAAAAATCCACTGCCAGACGTAGATGAATTTGTAAGCCCTGTTTTCTCCGAGATGCCTGATAAGGAAATCCAGCAGGAAACTGGAGACGGCGGCTCCAATGATGCCTGCAATGGCACGCCACATTCCGTTTGCAGAACAGAACTGACCAACCCGTTCGCTAGGAAAGATGAAGAGTGGCACTGCCGGGTCAAGGATACCCATAAGAGCCAGCGCCGGGGCACTCAAGAAGAGCGCAAAAGCGAAATAGAGGTAAAAGGAGACGGTCTGGCTTGGCGTGAAAAAGAGCCACAACATGAAGGCTGGATGCACCACCAGCAGTAATAGTAGTAGTCCGGCAATGACGACGCGAATAGGATGGTATTTGTCTGCCAGCCAGCCGGAACCTATGAGCAATATGGCCGAAGTAAAGAGCATGGCTCCATTCACATAGCCAATCTGTTCAAGGTTCATTCCTATAGATTTTGTAAAAAAGACAAGGTAAATCCCGACAACGGTATTGCATGACCAGAAGCAGAAAGCCAGATACAGATAAACATATATGGGTTTGCAATGGCATTCACGCCAGTAGGTTTCAAGGGCGGCAAGAACCCCTTTCTTTCCATTGATGTAAGGGGGGGACGGCGGGTACTGCCCTTCTTTCACGTTGAGGCATAGGAGTCCGAACCCGACTAAGTAGAGAATGGCAGCTCCGATCATAATCCATGCGGAGTAGGTTTCAGCATAGCGGAAAATGAAAACGCTGTAGAGAGAAGTCACCACCACGGAAAGAAAGCGGAACCAGGAGATGAAGCGGGCGAGTAACTCCTCCGGCACCACATCCTTGAAGAGATACCAGAACGTGGTATTCAGGAACATGTTAAAGATGGAGAAGAAAACCATCATGAAGGCAATGAGATAGATTGCCAATTGATTGACACTGAGTCCGCTTGTCAATGCCCCCAGCATGGGATGAAGCCAGTGAGCAATCCAATCGCCAAGACCTACTCCCAGCAGTGCAAGGCAGAGCAACGGCATGGAGAAAAACAGGAATGGAATCCGGCGTCCCCATTTGCTGCGGAACCGGTCGCTCTTAAAACTGATTATGGGGTTGGTAAGAGCAGTGATGGTCATTGGCATCGAGATGAGGATAATGCCTATTTCAACGTTGGTGGCGCCCAGCGCCTTGAGCTTCAGGGGCATGATGCTGGGGATGACCGTCTCCATCAGGGTGTAGCAGAGATCCCCCCATAAGAGCCAGAGAAAAAGGATAAAGAGAGAGGCCCTGCTGTAAACCAAGGTTCCGACTTTGTAGACATGTGTTGAGGATGAACTCATTTCCCGGAGGTTCCGGAGTTTTGCTTTACCTCTGCTTTTTCCAAGGCGATCCCGTCGCACCATGGGCCGACACCAACAACGCCCTTCACCCAAGCCGGCGCGTCCTGAAGACGGTTGTCACAAACCTGCACATTTGAGGACGATATCAGGAGAATTGCGTAGATCGGATTTTTCATGAGTTCCCAGGAAACATCGGAAATATCCGGTGTAAATTTCCGTTCAAGTTTGGTTCCAACGGTAAAGTTGTAGCCGGGCAAGTTTTTCTCATCTTGGAACGGTCTGACAAACACGTTGCCATACACTTTGGCATTGTCTACATTTGCAATGAGAATCGGAAGTCCAGGAGAGTCAACAAAAATGTTCCCCTTTACTTCAATGTTACTGTAGTAGCGGTTGGCTCCAACCGTCATGAACTCCTCGGTCTTTTTGGGCGGTCCGCTTCCGAGAATTGAGAGTGACGCGCAGCTTCCCCAAAGGATAGGACTCTTTTCGAAAAATGTCCTGGATGAGCAGTTTGTAAAGGTGTTCCCGATTATCCTGACATTATCCGGAACGCCGCCTTCTAGGTAGGTGACCATAGAACTTGAGATATAGACACCGCCCCACATGATATTTTCAAAACGGCAATTCTCGATCAGTGCGTTTGATGCTCGCAGAAGCAGGCCGCGGTTGCAATGATCATGCATGTAGAGATTTCGTACCACCAATCCGCTGCCGTCAAACTCTTTTGAGGAGGCCTGATCGCCGATATCCAGATTCACCTTTCCATCCAGCGTCACCACACCAAAAAAAGGTTCGATCATACCGCGCAGGGATGAGGCGTGTTTATTGAGGAAGTGCTTTTGCATCTCCCCGTAAAGTTTCAGCCCCTCAGTCCGATCGAATGGTTCCCATGCGACCACTTTGGATTTGGCCAGCGGTTTCATAGTGGTGTCTCCGAGGAGAAGCAACTCAGTGCCTATATCATAGTCCCGGCCATACAGCCCGGCGAGTACATATTTATCGTCTGCCAGTTTTTTGACGACGACGTTGATGAATCCATGGATGTTCATGCCGTCGTCGCAGACCCTTGATATTTCGCTGTCTTCAATTGTCGGTCCGCGAGCCTGGGACATGGAATGGAAACCGTCCTTAGCCCCTGCGCCTAGCCTGGATGTGCCGGGGCGCTTGACAATTTTCAGGCGCTTGTAGTAGTTTCCCCCTGGTGAACGCTGGCCGGATTCCCAGACACAAAAAATTCCTGAGCTATAGACGGTGGCATCGTAGAAGCGCATGCTGTCGCAATTGTTGACGATAATTCCTCCACCTCCTCCCGGCATGTGCAAAGCAACGCTGTCGCCAAGCTGTGGTCCCCTCTCTTCAGGTGAACTGCGTTTGTAGATCCATGTCCATTTGCCAGGGGCGTTCTCTGCACCGTAAAGGACGCCAAAGACCGCCGGCATGGGATAAATTGTTCCCTTTTCGTCTGCGAGAAAACCACGGCCTATGTTGTTTTGCCTAGTCGCCTGGGAGGCTGGAATATAGCCATCCTCCAAGGTTAGTATGATCCGATCAGCGTCACCAGGCTTCGTGGCTCTGATTATCTCCGAAACCTCTCCCTGGATGAATGGCGGCAAAAACATATCCACCGTAAGTCCTTTCACTTCACACTTTGCCGAACTTTCGAAAAGAACGGCTGCCCCGCGTCCTTCCTTATAGAAGACGGAACCTGTGGCGTCGATGTGCATGTCCTTTGCCCCTGCAATAGTTAGAGCCGCCAGGGTTTTATCCCAGTTAAGGTAGTTTCCTGGAGGAATCTGGAACTCCTTCCTTCCCGCTTTTATCGCAGCGTTCAGGTCGTCCTGAACTTTTTTTGCGGCCACTGTTGCAGCCTTCTTGTCTGCATCCGTCCAATTGAGGATTTCGGAAGTCTGTCCAGCAAGCTCCTTCGCCATGAGAGGCGCATCATGAATGAGGAAAAGGATGGAGAAGAGAGCGACAGTTGACTTGATATGCATCTATGTGTTCCTGATTATTTCGGGTCAAGTGTAAAGGATTTAGAGCCGTCTTCTACCGGCCATGGCCAAGCCCCCCCGTAATCTTTCCACAGATAGTTGGTTGTCTCGGCGTGGCCATCCAGAAAAAGGACATTGTTCATGAAAAAACCATGCTGTCCATTTCCTCTTTGACCTTTGATCGCGCCGACGCCGATTTTGTCATCGATTCCTTGAGTGTAGCTCCCCGTCCAATTTATTTCAAAAAGCCCGCCGGTCTTCTCGGCTTGTTTAAGTAATGGTAATTTGCGCCAGTTGATAATGTTATCACCGGCATCATGAAAATGGAGGTAGTCGTTGAAACAATAACTGGTCGGGCTTAATGGATTAAAGTGTTTTTCCGGTATGACATTGGGACAGTTGAAAACACCGCTTGCACTAATTGGATTTCCTGACTGGACGTATGTCCCGGCAAGGATCATCCAATTGCCGTTACCGGCTTGAAGTCTGGAGCCAGCCTTCCGGACAATACCCATGACGATTATATCATCATAGTCTCCGGCATACATGAGGATGGCAATACCGCATTGTTTCAAATTCGCAATGCATGTGATGGTTTTACTTCTTTCACGGGCCTTTCCCAGAGCCGGCAACAGCAGTGCGGCCAATATTGCGATGATAGATATCACCACCAGCAGTTCTATAAGTGTGAATAAACTTTTTTTCATTTTAAGCACCTTTTCGTTTGGGTTGAATGGAACTCTAGTTTTCCATAAGCGACTTTCAAAAACATTATCCTCCTTATTTAAAGACATATGTCTTTATTTTTTAAGTTTTGAATTAATCAAGGACGGACAGAGGAAATGTGCATTAGGAATCACCCTGCCTTTTGCGTGCCGCTTTAGCACCGGAATATCCTTTCTTGCGTGAAGCCTCACAGTCCTCGGAGTGGAACAGGAGCTTCTAATGATGATCTCAGGCTCTATGCGCTGGATCGTGGTCTTGTCAGATGGACGTCTTTTTTCGATCAAATCCAAGAGGAGGGTCGTCGCCTCCAATCCTGTTTTGGCGGTCTCCAGAGAGACCGCAGTTATCGGAACTGGATATTTTGAATCATCTTCGGCGTTGTCGTAACCGAGAATGCTTATGTCTTCTGGAATTTTCACGCCGAGGGAGAGAAAACCGACAGAAAGGGATTTGGCGAGGTTGTCATCGACAGCGAGAATAGCGGTGGGCCGAAGGCTGGGCGGACGTTTCATAATTTCAGAGGCAATAAGGACGCCGCCATGTGCTGGTACGGCGGTTCTCAGGATATTGTGCTCCGGGATGGAGATGCCAAGAAGAGCCGAGTACTTCAACATCCGGTCAACTCTGAGACGCAGAGCCTCGTGGAACCGGTCGGCTGATGAAGTGGCGATCGCAATGTCGCGGTGTCCCAGGTCGTGAAGGTAATCGAAAGCAAGTTTAATCGAGTCCTCCTCATCGATACCCACCTGGTTATAGCGGGAAAAATGATGTTTTTCGGAAAAAATACCTAGAAGTACCATTGAAAGCCCCATAGACTCAACAATGGATGCCGCATTTTTGATGTCCTTACCTTCTCCGCTGGGAGCCCATAGAATACCATCGAAGCGATTTTCGCAAAACTGCCTGATCCCCGCTTCCTCGCGCTTGGAATCCCAAGAACAGAAGTAGCTTGAAAGCACATAACCCTTGGCACTGGCAACATCGTACATGGCATCAAGCATAGGGCCGAAGAAACTGCCTAACATTTCGGGGAACATAACGCCGAGTGTCTTGCGCTGTCCTGTGGACAAAGATCTGGCAAGGTTATTGGGAGTGTAGTTGAGAGCCTTGACCATGGAAATGACACGCTCTTTAGTCTCTGCACTTATCCTTGGGTCATTCCGCAGGGCAAGTGACACTGTGGATTTGTCCATACCCAGATTCTTGGCCACCACATTCATTGTAATCATATTATCTGCCATAAGACTGATCCTTCATTTATCTATTCAAGCGGTTGAAGAGCGTCTTGTTTATCTATTCAACCGGTTGAATAGTGCTATTATATTACATCTTTAAACAAATGGCAATATGTAGAAATAAAAAATAATGAAAATAATTTTAAAAATCATATCTGTTGAGCTTGGGCAATAACATGTCCACAAGGCGCAGTCGTTTATTGCCTGCCAGTGAAATCTTCAGCGGGTGTAGGCCTCCAGTAGTTGCTGTTCAGTGCCTTTCGTATAAAAACCGGTTTCGTCCAGCGTTGATTCAATTCCCGACGCTAATTTTGAAATATCCTTGACCGGGGTAAGCGGCATGTCCGGACAGTTCGGAAAAATCACCGTCTTGCCCGGGAATTTAGCGTTGATCACCTCCTCAATCCCCTCCTTCAAGGCGTCCATGCCGCCGACTGCCGCCAGTGCGGTGACCGGCTTCAGCATTCCTTTTTCCGCCAGTTCCAGGGTATGACGTAAATGAGCGGTCTTACTGCCGCTGGAACCGATGAAACGCATTCCGCGGGACGCAATGCCGTTGACGTTCAGTTCGCCTTCTTTGCCCGCCGGAATCCCGGCGAAAATATTCATCAAGCCATCTTCTTTAAGGAATTTTGCGGAACCGTTCAGCACCGGGATAACCGGCACCAGCATAATAATATCGTCAAAACCTTCCGGTGCGAAATCCGCAATGGCTTTCTCAAATTTATCCGGAGACATTCCGGACGGATTGAGCGTAACAAATTCGATCCCCTTTTCCTGAATCTTGCCGGCAAGTTGCAACCGGATATTTTCGATGCGGGTGTCATCCATGTCGGAAACCAGAATGCGCTTCGGGCCGTTTTCCGACTCCACCGCCATCTGGGTGTGCATCTGTCCCATGGCGCCGGCCCCGCCGGGCAGCCAGCAGGTACCGCTCTTCTTCAGTCCGCTTCTTACATTTCTGCCATAGGCGGCGGAAAGAACTTCGCCTTTAGCTCCCTGATAGAACCAGCCTTCATAATGAATGCTGCCGACGTCAAAAGACCAGGCGTCGTCCGGATAGTCGCCGATAAGGCTGATTACCGCGCCGCGATTACAGGCTTTTGTCAGTTTTCTGCCAAGGTTCTGGTCGTTGACGTCGCAGATAAAGATATCGTCAAACTTCAAATCATCGGTTATATTCTTAATCACTTCCACCTTGATGTTCAGTTCCGTTTCCAGCGCTTCCAGCGCACCGGATGAAAGATTCAATGCGCAAACCTTAGACGGACCGGACTTTTTCAGCATTTCGCCGGCAATATAGATTTTGCGGCTGCCGGAATCAGCGGCAATCAGCACGGCCCCGTTCTGTTTAGGCGCAGTTCGGTTTTCAATCATATAGCTGGCCTGAACACAGGTCCAAGGTTCCATTAGCGCCGCAATCGCGGAGGGGATGTCTTCATTGACCGGCAGCAGATAACAGCCTTCATCGCCGTTAAGTACGCGCTGATCAAGAACGCTGTACTGGGACATACCGCCGTTGATCGCATAACCGTAAGCAAAGCCCTTGCCGTTAGCATAAATATCCGCCTGGATGATAAAACGCTGCCCGCATCGGAATCTGTCTTCCAGATTTTTCCCGACTTTGACCACCGTCATTACAGCTTCATGCCCAGGGATCACCGGGTCTGTGCTAAGATTTTTGGAGATAACGCGGGGATGCTCTTCTCCCGCCCGAATCAGTTTGACATCTGAGAAACAAAGCCCTATCGCGTCAATCCTGACCAGCAGTTCGTCGTCGCCATTCACGGGAACGGGGATTGTACAGGGTTTATCATCTTTCCCGAGTTTATCCATACCGGCGCCGAAAAGCTGCCACGCAAGCATTTTATCTGGTAATTTGCAGTTACATCTCATTTTTTTATCATAACTCCATATTCATTATTTTAGTCATCTGAATACTGACACCTTGTCAGCGGTATAACGCCGGAAATGAACAGTATTTTCTACTGCAAAATTATAGCTCTGCTGTGCCCTGATTACCGCCATAACGCCCATACCTTCCGCTTCGCAGTAGTTCGTTTCTTGTCGCCATCGAGCACTGATATCGGATGTCATGGTAATGCCGGAGGCCAGAGCGGAAGGCATAATATTCTGACTCAGGCAAAGCCGGATGGCACCTATGATACGGTCGTTCCAGCCCAGTTTACGGTCCAAGTCGCGAATCACCCGGTCTACGCTGTCATTGAGTACCGGAGAAACCATGCGTTTAATCAGTTCCTCAGCATAGTTATTATATGACTCACTCGTGAAAAACGGATCGACTCCGGCAAACTTCCTGCACAGTGCCGCACCGCATTCATCGCGCAAAGCACTAGTTGCCAGGCGCAACAGTTCTGGATAGTGAGCCGCCTCGCTGATATAGCGGCACCCTTTTTGCGCCGCCAGCACCCCGAGCAGGAAATGAACAGCATTATGACCATAGAGTTTAGCTTCCTCGAACGGTTCCAGTTCGGCTTTCGGATAAAGGCCGACAATGCCAACAGACTCGATATCAGGTGCGCTGCCAGTATAAATAGTATTGAACGCTTCGACCAGATGTCCACGGTTCAAACCGGGAGCCAGCGGTGGCAGATCGCTTTCCTCTATGGTGAAAACTTTGCTCATCTTGCCGATTACCGTATCAAGATAACAGGTTTGCGGAAACGCCCCGACCGCCGTGCACAATTCTGCTGCTGCCGTAGTACTGTTTTCCGCCGCATAAACGTAGCGTCGCTGCTCCGGTTGCATTGCAAAGGCCTCACGCAACCACGGCAGATGCCGGTAAAAATTGGTGGATGGCAACGCGGTAACTACCACCAACGCTTCTGTGGCAATGGCGATCAATTGTTTTAAATCCTCCGCGACCATCGGATTGTAAATTTCGATCCGTTGCCAGGTATCTCTTTGAATACCGTCAATACCGGCGGTATTGACGGTAATACTGCCGGTCTGCCGCACGGCGTTTACCAGTTCAGCGTCCACATCCGCCAGAACGATGCGGTCAAATCCGCCAGAGATTGCGCCTCTGACAAAAATACCGGTCTGAATCGGGCCGGCCCCAATACCGAGAAAAGTTTTCATTTAACTACATCCTCCAGATAGTTCCAGCTAGATTTTTAATGCCGGAATAAAAAAGTTTATACTGTTCGAACTTGTGCTGGTATTGTTCCGCACGTTCTGGGTCAGGCAAAATTTTCTGCTCAGGTCGAAATTCACGTCGCACCAGTTCCAGCACCGGAATGTTCTGATCGGCACTCTGGGCCAGTCGGGCTGCCCCCAGGCAGCCGGCTTCGCTGACTTCAATATGCTCAATAGGTTTGTTGAGTACATCGGCTTTCAGCTGTACCAGTTGCCTATTACGCGAACCACCGCCGGTGGCAATCAGCCGGTCGATCTTCATGCCGGATTTTTCCAGCAATCCGAGATTCAGTTTCATCTCCAGCGTCACTGCTTCCAGCAGTGATTTTAGTAGTTCGCCACGTGTGGTGGTTAGTCGCCAGCCCAGCAGCGCCCCAGGTGTCAACTGATCGAAGTGCGGGGTGCCGGATGGTGTAAAATACGGTAGCGCCAGCAACCTGGTTGGCGCTGCCGGCAGTTCCGCCAGTATGGCGTCGTAGGAAAGATTTCCTCCGAATTGTTCACGGAAATACTGCAACAGATTGCTGCCGGTAAGACTGTAGGCCACTGACGTATAGCGATCAGGTAGACTGTAATCATAGCAGCAGAGATTATTGCGGCATAGTTCCGGGCTAAGAGTCAGTTGCGATACCACCGGGCAAAGGCATTCCACACTGCCTGCTGCATACATTGCCGAACCTTCTTCGACCACTCCTGCACCCAGTGCGCCGATGGTCTGGTCGTGCCCTCCGGTGACGACTTTAACTCCTTGCGGCAATCCCAGTCCGGCACCAATGTTGTCGGAAACAATTCCGGCTATGCTGCCGCTGGGAAGCGGCCTTGCCAACTGACGCTCTTCCAGCTCCAGCGCGGCGAGAATCTCATGACTCCAGACGTGTTGCTTTATGTCGAACAACATCGTCCGGCCAGCCAGCGGCCAGCCCATTGCCGGTTCCAGTCCAAGACGGAGATGCAACAGATCCTCGAAACAGAGAAAACGTACGCTTAGCTTCCATATTTCCGGTTGATTTTGCTTAATCCATAGCAGTTTGAACACGCTGAACAGTGTTGACGGGGTGTGGCCGGTTATGCTATAGAGCCGTTCCATTCCGAATTGCTGGACAAACGGTTCAATCAACTCAAAAGAGCGGCTGTCCGATGAAACCATCGCATTGCCAAGATATTCACCTTTATCGTTGACCGGCGTGAACGCCTCACCCTGGCTGGATATGGCAATAGCCCGTACCGGATCATCACCAGCCGCCCGCGCAGCATCGGTGATGACAGCACAACAGGCGTTGATTACTTCCATGGAATCGAGTTCCATCCATCCCGGTTGC
>JBAZRS010000003.1:31914-34355 GCA_041662825.1 Victivallales bacterium
GATTCCAAGATAACTCATGTTCAGATTTCCGTCAATTCATAGTTAAGGTAACGGGTAAAAGCTTCACGCAGGGCCGACGCAACCCGGCCAGGAGCCACGCTGACGTGGTGGCGGTATCCGGCGTAACCCAGCCGATAAAGTTTCTGTTGCAGGTTATCGATTTGGGCAACCCCCGCACACCCGAAAAATTCAGGAGGAATCGGGTCGGCGGTGAACTCGCCTTCGCCAAGATAGAAGCGTAATTTGCCGTCCAGAGTGGTCGAGCTGGCGAACGATAATGGTGTTGGGGCGATGCGGCCGACATTACAGCCGTAGCCGCAGCCTGCCCCCAGCGCCTTGGCGAACATCGGGTGATCAATCACCCTGCCTTTGGCGGTCATCAGCGACTGGGCGACCGGACCGCAGTGGAAGAGAATGCACTTATCCGGATCGTCACCATAATTATTGTTCCAGTCCAGGCAGGCTGGAGACTTGCCGGTGGCAAGTTGTAACGCGTACATTGCAACGGCATTACCGATGTCGAGTTCGCAAGCTGCCGCAAACCCGCGGTCGTTCAGTTCACTCAAAAGGACGCACGGGGCGATTTTTAGCGTTTTTTCGAGTTCTATCCAGCAACGCAGCGCCAGCGCATCAAGGCGGTTTTCTATTATCAGTTCGTCCATGACCACGCCAAGTTTGACCAGATTCGCAAAATTTTCCGCAGGGACAGCGGTAAAGTCAGTATAGTTCTTCAGTCGTTCGGCTTTAGCCAGGTAGGCGGCAGAGCTGTCATTCATCAACTCAACACGGCGGATCACTTCGGAGAGGTCGAAAACCTCGGTAGTGATGCCGTACTTCTGCAAGGTCAGTTCGTCGCATCGGACGGTTTTAAAGGCGCTGGTACGGGCTCCGACCGCGCCTACAGTGCAGCGCCTCATCCCGGACACCACCCGGCAAATCACGGCAAAATCGCAGATCTGTCCGGCAAAAAGATCTGACGCCGGATGAATCGTATGGGGAGGAAAGACAGTAAACGGGATGCCGTACTGCAGGAATACGTCCATGATCGAAAACTTGCCGCAGAAGGCGTCGCGTCTGTATGAGAAATCCATTTTGTCGAGCTCGTCAGGATAGGCCAGAATAAAGATCGGAACGCCGCAATCGCGCAATGCTTCCACCGCTCCGGTTTCGTCGCCGAAGTTTGGCAGGCACAGGATGACACCCTGATAATGGCTGCGGTTTCTCGCCAGGAAATCGGCGTAAGTCCGCCCTTCCTCAGGCGTCTCCACCGCGCCGTAACGGGTGGCTCCCTCATCCATCATCAGTACGCCATAGCCAAGTTCGCGCAGTCTTCCTGCGACTTCCAGCCGGGCGGATGCGATCAGACTTTCCGGAAAGAAACCGCGGTTGCCGAAAAATAACGCAAAAGTTGTTGACATCATTTCACCTCATAAGTTTGTTTAAAAAGGATATTGACGGAATTTTCGATCTGTAATTCGCGGCGCAGCAACTCCACCATGCTGCGGTATACGGCCTCCTGAGCCGCCGGAATTCCCTGGGGCAAAGTCCGCTCGTAAGGCTGGCGGATCGCGGTGGCGACGTTAATCTTGGCGATCCCGAGCTTGATTCCCCTATGAATATAATCGGAGGAAATCCCGGTGCCGCCGTGCAGTACGAGAGGAATCCCGGCAGCGCGGTTGAGTTGTGCCAGATGTTCGAGATCAATGCGGGCTCTCGGCTTATCGAGTTGTCGGCCGACGTTGGAAATCGCCCCGTGGATGTTTCCAATCGCCACCGAAAGCCAGTCAGCGCCTGACTCGACGATAAACTGCTTGGCCTCTTCCGGCGAAGTAAAGCCTTTTTTACTGACAAAGAGTTCCTCGTAGGACGGCGGAGGTCCGGATTCGTGTCCCATGACCGCCCCGAGTTCGGCTTCGACCGGTACGCCATAGCGTCGGGCAAGTTTAACGATTTTCGCAGTGCTCGCGATATTTTCCCGCAACGGCAAACGGGAACCGTCAATCATTACCGACTCATAACCCAATTCCAGAGCCTCAGTGATGATCGCTTCGTATCCGACCAGTTGGTTGTCTTCATCGATCACCGGCACATGGTCAAGATGCAGTCTGGTATGTTTGACGTCTTTCACCTTTTCGTACTCGTCGCGGATCGCACGCAGGCTTTTCGATTCGAATTTCTCCCATTCCAGCCGTGCGACCATGATCAGGCCGAAGCTGTTGCATTCGCGCAACGCCTTGACTACCGGGAACATCATCGGCAGGTAGGGAATGTTAAAGCCTGGAATGACAATGCCGGATTTCCATGCCATATGAACAATGCTATTTGTGTCTTTGTACAAGGTAAAACCTCCATTCTGGTTTGATAATGTTTATATTTAATTATAGACCTTCAGCGCTTGGAAATGAATGTATAGGGATTTTATTTCATGTATTATCTTGTAC
>JBAZRS010000004.1:0-33020 GCA_041662825.1 Victivallales bacterium
TGTCCCTAGTCGAGAGTGCTGAATCGTCCAATCGCATTGAAGGAGTCACGGTTGACAGATTACGCCTGAAACCCCTTATCATCGGACACAGCAAGCCTCGGGACCGTTCTGAGGAAGAAGTTGCCGGTTACCGGAAAGCTCTCGACCTGATTCACAAGGAACACTCCAGTATCAGGATCACTCCAGACTTCATAAAAGAACTTCACAGATTATGTCGCGGAGAAATATGGGATGCCGGAAAATGGAAGGAAAAAGATAACGATATCATAAAAAGACATCCCGATGGCAGAATTGAGACTGCCTTCAAACCTGTAAGCGCCCTTAAAATACCGGAAATGGTTTCACAGCTTTGCCTGGTGTACGGCAACAGCATTGCTCAGCTGAAATATCCGGATTTATTTGCAATCGCCTGCATGGTTCTGGACTTCCTTTGCATTCATCCGTTCAGAGACGGAAATGGCAGAGTATCGCGACTCCTGACATTGCTGGCACTTTATCAGAACGGATACGAGGTCGGCAAATACATAAGTCTTGAACGCATAGTTGAACAATCAAAGGAAACCTATTACGAAGCCTTGAGCAAAAGTTCTCAGGGATGGTTCCATGCACAGCACGATTTCTTTCCATGGTTCAATTATTTTCTGGGAACATTGGCCTGCGCATACAGGGAGTTTGAAGAAAGGGCGGCAAAATTCAAACCTGAACGAGGTATCAAAACTGACATTATAAAAACAGCCGTAAACAGGAAATTCGGAGAATTTTCCATTTCAGACATAGAAAAAGAATGTCCTTCTGTGAGCAGGATACTGATTAAAAAGGTGCTTCTCGATATGAAAAATGGAAAAATCATAAGGTGTCTGGGAAAAGGACAGTCAGCAAAATGGGAGAAACTCACATGAAAATCCTGATCACAGCCGGGCCGACGCGCGAAAAAATCGACCCGGTCCGCTTCATATCAAATTATTCAAGCGGGAAAATGGGATATGCCCTTGCCAGGACAGCGTCGAAAAAAGGGCATGAAGTCACTCTTGTCAGCGGGCCTGTCGCTCTTGTGCCACCGAAATCTGTAAGGACCGTACAGGTTGAAAGCGCCGCCGAGATGGCGCGCGAGGTCCGCAGGTTTGCGAAATCCGCAGATCTGATAATCATGGCGGCGGCTGTTGCTGACTACGCTCCTTCGAGTTTCGCAAAAGGCAAAATAAAGAAAACAGATGCGGAACTGTCGATAAAACTGAGGAAGACGGAGGATATTCTTGCCAGTCTTGGGAAACACAGGAGGAAAGGACAGATCCTCGTGGGATTTGCCGCGGAGACTTCGAATTTAATAAGTAACGCCGAATCAAAGCTTGAGAATAAGAACCTTGACTGGATAGTTGCGAACGAAGTCGGGAAAAAGGACAGGGGATTCTCATCCGACAACAATGCGGCGACTTTGATTTCCAGGGATGGGGAAAAAGTGAAACTTCCCCTACAGAGCAAAACCTCCCTTGCGGGAAAGATATTAAGATTAGTTTTAAAATGAACATCGAACATCGAACGGCGAATGAGTTTTTTTAAATTCGATGTTCAATGTTGGATGTTGAATGTTCGACGTTCAAATTGATATCTTTAAGATCCCATGGCTTCCCGCACCTTGACGGCAAGGGCGTCGGCGGTGAAAGGCTTCTGCAGGAAATGCACGCCTCCCTCAAGTATTCCCTGATGGGCGATGATGTTGCTGTCATATCCGGAGATGTAAAGCACTTTAAGGTCGGGTCTCAGGTACATGAGGTTCTCATAGAGATCCCTGCCGTTCATGTCAGGCATTATTATGTCGGTTACGAGAAGATCTATATGGTTCTTTGTCGACTTGACAAATTCGATGCATTCCTGGCCTTTCTCAAAGACAAGCACTTTGTATCCCTCTTTGACGAGAAGCTGACTTGTTATGTTCCTCACCATTTCGTTGTCTTCCACGACCAGGACAGTTTCGCCGGTTTTACCCGATACATGCCCGCTTGCGGTTTTAATTTCAATCTTGTCAGTCTGACCTTCCTCCCTGGGGAAATAGATCTTGAATTCTGTACCGACTCCGACCTCAGAGTAAACGTAGATGAATCCCGAATGCTGTTTGACAATACCGTAGACCATTGACAGTCCGAGTCCGGTTCCTTTTCCGACATCCTTGGTGGTGAAGAAAGGCTCGAATATGTGGGACTGCGTTTCCTTGTCCATACCTGTTCCCGTATCGCTTACGGACATGCAGACATAGGAGCCCAGCCTTATTTCCTGGCGTTTCATCTTATATGATTCATCCATCTCCACATTTTTCAATGCAATTACGATATTCCCGCCGTTCAGCATTGCGTCCTGCGCATTTATGGCAAGGTTTAAAATCATCTGCTCAATCTGCCCGACATCGGCTTTTATTACTCCGATAGAATCTGGCACAACAATCTCAATGTTGATGTTCTCCCGTATTGTGCGCCTCAAAAGTTTTTCAAAATCATGTATTACCATGCCAAGATCAATGGTCTTAAGGTTGAGCACCTGTTTTCTGCCGAAGGCGAGGAGCTGGCGCGTAAGGTCCTTTGCGCGATTTGCCGCCTTCTTTATCATGTCGACCATGTCTCGGTGGTCTGCCGACATCTGCTCGTCCATGGACAGGATCTCCGTATATCCTAGTATCGGCGTGAGCAGGTTGTTGAAATCGTGGGCGATGCCGCCTGTGAGCCTTCCTATCGATTCTATTTTCTGCACCTGATGCAGATGGAGCTCAAGCTTATGCCTTTCCTCTTCAGAAAATTTCCTGTCTGTTATATCGCTTATGATGTGGACGGCTCCGGTTATCCCCCCCTTTTCGTCAAATATGGGGTCAACCTTGATCATGAACCATTTTTCCCCGATTTTAAGCTCCTGAAACTCCTTTTGTCTGGAATTTTTCATCCTGCAGACAGGACAGTCGAGGATGGGCTCCCCGGCATAGTGAAAGACTTCCCAGCAGAGTTTTCCGATTATTTCCTGCCTGGGTTTCCCCAGAAGCTCCGAAGTCGCCCTGTTGCAGCGGATAATCCTGTTGTCCCTGTCCAGAAGCCATACCGCGTCGCTGACGGCATCGAAGGTGACCTGCCATTCTTTTGCCAGCCCGAAAATATTCTCATCGGCCTCCTTGCGTTCAGATATGTCGGTGAAGATGGTGGCGAATCCTCCTTCGCCCCAAGGGGCGACTGAAATGTCGAAATATTTCTTCAAGTGGGGATAATATGTGTCAAAGTGATACGGTATCCCTGTCTTCACAACCTTTGAATATTCATCAAGATAAGGGGCTTTGTCTACGCCGTAAGCATCTGTGGACAGCCTGTTGATGATTTTTTCCTTCCTTGTGTTCATGATTGAAAGGAACTGGTTGTTCACATCGAGGATGATGTAATTTACGGGAGTTCCTTTTTCATTCATAACGAGCTGGTGCAGGGCCACGCCCTCTCCCATGTTCTCAAACAGGGAATGGAATTTCTTCTCGCTCTTGTGCAATATGATGTTGGTCTCGACGCTTCTCTGCCTGTCCAGGAAGACGCTCAGGACCAGGAAACACGTCAAAAGCGTAATGATTATCGGAAGGAGCCTCGCCAGCAGGATGCCACGGGTCCAATCGGAAAAATCAATGTCTATTCCGATAACCCCTATGACCTTGCCCTCATCGCGAATCGGGGCGAAACCTGAAACAAAAGTGCCCCATTTGTCACTGTAGATTCCTGTCACACAGGCAGCCCCCTTTCTGAAAACCTGCATAATATCCGGAGGGGCGTCATCATAAACCTCTCCTGTAGGAGGGAAATAATCCGGGGCGCTTTCAGGGAGGGATTCAACGGCGAAATAAATATTGTCATCGTTCAGTTTCAGGAGGTATATCTCCCGTATTTTCATGTTCCCGATGGAATCATACATGTCTACGAGCTGTTTTCTGACCGCCTTGAATTCGGGATAATCAACCTCATCCATCGAACCCGTGAGAGGTCTTACATGTTCGGGATTGACTGCTGCTGCGGAAACATTTACGAGGTCCAAGAGCTTTTCCTCTTCGAAATTTTTCCTCTGGTACCCTATCCATTCGGTGGCAATCCAGCCGACAGTCAGGGTTGAAAGCATTGCAATCGCGGTCCAGTGGGAGCCTCCGAGCTTTGCGGTGAAGACAAGCCTGCCCGTATAATTCAAATAATTCATCCATATGAGGGCGGTGGCCGCAAAAAGGAAAAGGCAGCTTAAAATCCGGATGTAAACCCCAAGGAAAGCCGCGAGCTGCGCTTCATCCACGAAAAATGATTGGGAGAATGATGTTCCGGGCGCAAGCATCGGAATGAACAGGGAATACAGGATCATGAAAACGGATGCATAAAAAATGAAATACCCTTTTGATTTTAAAAATTTACTTTCCCGCCAGAAAACCCATGCCGCCCAGAGTCCGCCAGTAAGACCAAGCACGCAATAGACAGAAAGGGTGAGGCCCTTTAAACCGTAAAACCCCCCGGACATGCCCAGGAAAGCCATGGCCGCCAAGATCCAGTCTGACGTTTTTTTGCCGCAGAATGAGGAATAACCTTTCCGCCCGAATTCGACAAGGCACAGAAAGGATGAAGCGACAAGCATAATCCTTCCCAGCTGGAATATTTCATTGTCCCCGATGCTCAAGGTGAATATTTCAAGGCATGTGCTGACCCCGTTTAAAACACCGAAAGCGGTAAGCCAGTTCCAGGAAATCCTTGTTTCCTTATGCCGGGCCAGGCGATAGGCGGTGATGGCCAATACTATGAGGGAAAGCCCGCAGCAAAGCATTATGTAGTCCATCTGCCCTGATAACAATTTCATCATGAGAAGTTTTCCGTATCTTCCTTATAATAACTAATATTAAAAGTAATATTTCAGAGTATCAGTTCAATTGCAAATTTACTGTGACGGTAGAGGGGGTTATTTTTGATAAATCGTGTATTCCGGCCACTTTTGCAATTACATCTAAGGGAACCTCTAATATCTCATTGAAAAAAAAACTTGTTCCGGTAAAATAAAAACAAGTTCATTTTAATGGTTCCCTTTTCTTCGTGTTTAAAATAATTAAGAGGTGTTGGAATGATTCTCCCGAAATATTCGATGGGTATCGGCGACAGGTTTGCGCATCAGGGCAAAGCCCAGCTCAAGGCGTTCATCAAAGCGGAAATCGCAGGAGTGGAAATCGCCCCAGTATGGAACAAATCCAACCGCGAACATCAGATCATCCATACGGCGCCGGGAGATGTCAGAAAGGAATCCGATGCCGCCGCAAAGGCTCTCGGCTGGAAAAAACGCTATTTTGTGGATGCCGACCACATAAGCCTTAAAAATGTCGACGGATTCATTGACGCAAGCGATTTCTTCACTCTGGACGTCGCCGACTTCACAGGCAAGGCCGCAGATGACACAAGCATAAGGGCTTTTGTTGAAAAACACGGACGCTATGCAAGAAAACTGGACATTCCGGGAACAGGCGAGACCTTCGACATCACAAAGGAGACTCTGGAGAAAATAGCCCGGAAATACCTGCTTGCCGTCCAGGAGGCCGGGAAAATCTACAGGAAGGTCGAATCAGTCAAAGGGAAAGATAATTTTGTCACCGAAGTGTCCATGGATGAAACCGACATGCCCCAGACACCGGTCGAACTCTTCTTCATTCTCGCCGCAATATCCGACGAGAAGATTCCCGCCCAGACAATAGCCCCGAAATTCACAGGCCGTTTCAACAAGGGAGTGGATTACGTCGGAGACATCGCCCAGTTTGAAAAGGAGTTCAACCAGGATCTCGCGGTGATTGCGTTTGCGGTGAAGGAATTCGGACTTCCTGGGAATCTCAAGCTCAGCGTCCATTCTGGAAGCGACAAGTTCTCCATATACGCCCCGATAAGAAAAGCCCTGGCAAAACACGGTGCCGGACTCCATATCAAGACCGCCGGAACCACCTGGCTTGAAGAGGTGATCGGCCTCGCTCAGGCCGGAGGTGAAGGACTGGAAATCGCAAAGCAGATCTACATAAACGCACTGGGGAGATTTGACGAGCTCTGCGGTCCTTATGCCACCGTCATTGACATTAAGAAGGACAAGCTCCCCTCCGTCGAGGAAGTCAAAAAGTGGACTTCTGCGAAGTTCGCGGAAACCCTCCGCCACAACCAGTCCTGCGCCAATTACAATCCCAATTTCCGCCAACTGATCCATGTGGGTTACAAGGTGGCGGTTGAAATGGGGGACAGATATTACAAGGCCCTGGAGGAATACGAAGACATAATAGCTGACAATGTTTCCGAAAATGTCTTCGAGCGCCACCTGAAACCGGTGTTCCTGGGATAAGGAAATCCGTTATGGGAACCTCTAAAAATTCGCATGTGGCGCGTTGCGGAAGATTTTTGAAAGCTCAAAAAGAATTTCTGAACGTAAGCGTATCAGTAGATACGCCGAGAGAAGAATATTCTTTCTTGAGCCAAAAAGATCCGCAACCCAAAGGGAGACAGATTCTTATGGATTCCGCCATCGTCACAAATCCAGTCACAGCCCGCAACGGGGCTGCTCCCGGCGTTTGCTCCTCCTGTCCCCCGAAGCTCTCGGGCGAAGGGGAGATGTCGGCTCTCCATAATCTCCAGTCTCGCGCCATATGCCAATTTTTAGAGGTTCCCTTATGATAGAAGAAGTTGTAAACCGTTTTTCAAAAGGCGAACTGACAAGGATCATGGCTTTCGGTTCTTCGAACACCGAACGATTTGCGCCGTTTCTCAACTGGTTCGACTGGCTCGACCTTTGCCTTAGAAGCAAATACGGGAGAAACCACGTCTGCATTAACACCGGAATCTGCGGGGATACCGCCCGTGGCCTGTTGAACCGCTTTGATAAATATGTCGTACCCTGCAATCCCGATGTCATTTTCATCACAATCGGCGGAAATGACAGCGCACCTGCAAACGGGGTTTCCGATAAGGAATTCGCCTCCAACCTGAATAAACTGATTGAGAGAGTCAGGAATCTTCCCAATCCCTGCATACCAATACTTCAGACATATTACAGTGCCGACATCCAGAGGTTAATCGCCACCGAAGGAGAGGAGCGGGCCGAAAAGTTCCTCCGGTTCATGGAGATTGTGAGGGAGGTTTCAAGGGAAAGCGGATGCGCCCTTATCGACAATCTCATTAAATGGGAGATTCTCAGGAAGAAGGAAGTTGAAATTTACCGTTCGCTCCTAATTGATCCGTTTCATTTGAACGCCGACGGGAACATGGTGATGGGACTCGAAGTGTCAAAATGCTTCGGCATCCCCGTTCCCCCTGCAGACATCCAGATTCCGGACAGAATCCTCGGGATACTGGATGTGATGAATAAGGCATGAATATGCTGTGCGCCCTATGATGACCGGACCGGTGGTTCACCGGTTCGGTCTATCTTTTAGTTCTGGAAATTTACTCTTGTCTTTTAATGCCTTGTACGATACGTATGTGATTAATCCAACATATGCAAAAGTCAGAAGGAAAACAGAAGCCCCGACGATAAATCCCCATGGCCATCCGCCATAAAATTTGATGCCTTCGTTCGTAAAGAAAAATTCATAAGCATTATGTATGGTTAAAATCCCTGATATAAAAAGAACTATGATTGAAAGGATATATAAATATGGTCTTTTCATTTTTATCCAGAACTTCTTATTATGCGGATTTCTGCACTTGCTGGTCAAAAACGGGGAATGGAGACATCATGTCTCGGCCCCTTCCTTAAATCTAGCCTCATAATCGATATAATCAATCCTGTCAGGTGATGCACTTTATTTCAGATTATCGAAAGGGTGCAGTAATGAAGCCTATGGTTGAAACCCTGTCTACTACACGCATTTTCTCAGGAATTTTATCGAGAGGGCATTTGTATTTGATTTTGAGCCCGTGTGTGTTTACAACCTGAAGGGTTGTCAGATAGTAGCCGGAGGTCGGAGCATCGTGTAGGCCTCCGGATGGAGATTAAAATTAATTCGCACCCTGGAGGGGTGCCAGAAACTGGCGGAGCATCGATGGGCTCAACATATTACAGCATTCATCATCACAAGGTTACGTTTGTTGATGAATTGAAACGGTTGTTGGAGAAGAACGGTGTCAAATACGAACCGAAATATTTGTTGTGACGGTTGAATGATTATTAGAACGTATGATTCTGGCACCCCTTCAGGGTGCGATTTGTTTTTCCCCTTGATCCGGGGGTATCGCAAGGCTCAACCCCCGGCTACTATCTCTCATCCCTCCGGGATGAAGATGTAGAAACTCGGGAATTCATGTGTGGAGGTTGTGAAAAATGCGTATAGTAGATATGGTTGAAAGCACAGGCTTTATTACGTCATCCCTCCGGTATAAAAGAAAATTAATTTTCAAAATTCACTGTTGCTCGCACATAGGGTTGACTGCATTCCCATCGTTTCGAAATCTCGGGCAGGAAAGCCCGAGTTACTTCGGAACCAGTTTCGAGAAGAATTTTGCGGCGGGTTTTACGGAATAGAAAGGATAACGTTTCCTCTGTTCCTCTGTGGCGTTTTCCGGAATGTAGAGCCACCGTTTATAGAACCATAGATACTGATCGGGATATTTGCGGACAATCTTTTCGGTTATTTTCATAATGTCCTGGATTAGCTCTTCATCGCTCCCGTATTCAGCAGGAAGTTTCGGAAGTTCTTCAGCGAACATTTCATAGCGTTTCCCCTTCCTGATGCATCCCCCGACCGCAACCGGAGTGTTGAGCTTTCTGCCGAAAAGGGCGGGTGCCCGGCTTGTCGGAACCGGAAGTCCGAAGAAGTTCACGAAAATGCCGCCATCACGGATTCTGGAGTTCTGATCGACAAGGGTCGCGATGAAACAACCGTCCTTCAGCGCCTTTATCATCCCTTTTACGGCACCCTTGTCGGGTATGACCCTGCTGCCTTCTGACACTCTTCCAGAGTGGATTATCCTGTTCAGGAAGAAATTGTTCAGAGGGCGCACCACCACGGCAAACGGTATATTCGCGTCATGTTTGAACTTAAGGCCGGCAAGTTCCCAGTTGCCGATATGCGGTGTCGCCCATATCAGGCCGCGGCCTGTCTTCTTGTTTTTTTCGGTTATCTCCCTTTCTTTCTCCGGGAAATCCACATATTTCTCAAGCATTTCCGGCCTGTCGATGAACCAGAAGAACTCCAAGAGAGCCAGAATCAGATTTGAGGCGCTTTTGGAAGCGATCCTGCGAACTTCGCAATTGTCCTTTTCCGGGAATGCAACCCTAATGTTGGCGCAGAGGAGCTCTCTGACGGACGGGAACAGGAAAAAGAGTCCGCCGATAAAGCCAGCGATCGGGAAAAGCATTGAATGGGGAAAAAGCCTTATGAAAAAGTAGAATGACAGGACTGCTAGATATTCAATGAAATATCTGACATACCGGAGGCGTTTTGATAGTTTCATATGGTAAATTCCAAAATCCAAACAAGTTCCAGATTCCAAAGGAGGAGAACTTAACCGGCTTTGCCGGAGCTTCTCAGTTTAACCTTCCCCTGCCAGTTTATCTGGCAGGAAAGGGAGATTGGAGAGCTAAGGGAATTCACTTAGCCCCTAATCTTTGCCTCCTGCGGGACAAGCCCGCAGGGGGGCTTAAATGCAATTTCCTATGCGATTAAATTTGGCGGACAGAAGCCGCAGCTTAAAATAATTCGAACATCGAACTTACAACTTCGAATGTATTCAGTTTTAATTCGACCTGTCCCCCATAGCTTTCTTAGCGACGGAGGATGTTCGATGTTCAGAGTTGAATGTTGGATGTTCACCTCTTATCCAATCTTATTTCACCGTGCCTCTTCTTCTGTGCGGAACGGGGGTGAAGGCCGGTCTGCCGTCGCCGGTTTCCCTGATACCCATGCTGAAAAGGAGGCTTTTTCTACAGGTTATCGCGATATTGTGGGACAGATGACTTTTTCTCTCGACCGGACAGTCCCAGAAATCAGCCTGTTTCACAAGACTTGCGCTCAAATCCGGCTTTATGTAAATAAGACCCCATCCGTCGGCGAGCTCGTCGGAATGGACAGTTCCTTCCGGCACGGCGAGGTAGAGGAAATCGGCCACTTCCGCGCGACGGAGCTGTTCGAAAAAACTGCCGTTGTAAACGGCATGCTCTATTTCATCAATCTCCTTGATGCAGCGATGATAGTCCTTGTTTTTCGTCTCCCTGTAACGCCAGCTCTCATATTCATTGAAGAGGTTGTCGGTGTCTTTGAGGTGAGGTTCCGCCTTGCGGATTTTCTCTTCAAGTGAACGCTTTGTCTCTTTTTTCTCCTTGAGCTGTTTCAGGAGGCCCTCATGTTTCGAACAATCCGGCCAGCATTCCTCGCGGTTGTTCCTGGTTTCAATTATCATGGTCTTGCGGGGTATGATCTGTCCGCGCCTGCTTCCGACCCAGAAGGCGGCAATGTCGGCGCAAAACTTTGAAATCCGTGTAGGCACCCTTACACCAATCGCGTTCGGAGCCTGTGAAACCAGCCATCCGAGTGCGGCTCTTTTCAGGTCAAGCGGCGAAAAAAGATTTTTACCCTTCATTTTCTTATTGTCTGGCTCAGGCTTTTCCTGTTCAAAACTCAGAAAAAGCTGGTCAATTGATTTTTTTTTCATTTATTTTCTCCGGAGTTACTGTCCAAGAGTAAAATTATACAGGAAGAAGACGCATTTTCAATTGCCAATTTTCAATTGCCAATTTATAATAACCTGCGAATTTTCTCGGCTATTTGGAAAACAGGAAAGCAAAAACATGAAAATGAAGATCATACCGCTCTTGGCCGCATTTGTTTTAACATTATTTTCCATGCCCGTTTCCGGACAGGAATCCAATGGGGTCAAGGCTCCTGAAAAAGTCAAGAAAAAAGAGGATTTCCATCTTTATCTTCTGATTGGCGGATCAAACATGCTTGTGAAAAACACTTTTAAAGACAACGATTCCAAGTCCTATCCCAGTATTTTCCTTTTTGATGACGGGAACAAATGGATTTCGGCGGAAAACCATGTGAAATCCTGTGAGGGAAAGGAGGTGCAGGGGGAAGGGACGGGGCCGTCAATACATTTTGCGGAAGCAATGCTTTCCAGGACAAAGGACAAGGACATAATGATAGGCCTAATAAACTGCGCGCAAGAGGATTCCGGGCTGCCTGACTGGATGAAAGGCGGCAAGTATTATGCCAAAGCCGTGGAAAGGGCAAAGCTTGCGATGGAAACAGGAATTCTCAAGGGAATTCTCTGGCATCAGGCCAGTGCGGAAATGAAAAAGGCGGATCCTTCTGCGTATGCGAACGACATCGGCAAGATTGCCGTGGATTTGCGGAAGGATCTCAATTCTCCCAGTTTTCATCCGACACCGTTTGTCTGGGGGAAGCTCGTGTCTTACCCTTACGAATTAGACAAGGATAAAGACCAGTTCAAGGTTTTAAATGACACACTCCAGAAAACTTTTAATGATATCGACAGAAGCGGACTCGTGGAGTCAAAGGGGCTTAAGGATTCTGGAGACGGAATCCGCTTTGATGCGGAATCCATGAATGAATTCGGGAAAAGATATGCCGACGCAATGATCTATCTTGAGGGAAAGCAGCCTGCAAAAGTCAGAAAGAATCTTGAAAACAAGAAGATTTTTGATAACAAGGGGAGATAGCTGAGCCAATTGCAAAACTCACGTTTTGCTGGAATTCAGAAGTCAGAATACAGAATTCAGAATGAAAATTGAACTCAAATCCAAATTTATTCTGAATCCTGACTACTGAATTCTGACTACTTATGCAATTACCTCAGCTATTTCCTGCAGTAATCCACTAGGGACTTCAGCTTTGCGTGAGCATTTCCGCTGGCCAATGATTCTTCAGCCATTGCAAAAGCCTCATTCCATTCAAGGGCTTTGCCTGAAACAATGATTGCAGCGGCAGCATTCAGCACAACAATGTCCCTGAGAGGCCCTTTTTCATCCCCCGCAAGGATTTCAGTCAGAATCCTTGCGTTTTCCATGGGGTTTCTTCCGAGGATTTCGGACGGGACGCATCTGGGGATTCCCAGGGTTTTGAGGGGGTCGAATTCATATTCGCGAATCTCCCCGTTGCGAAGTTCGCAAATATGCGTGCTGGTGGTGGTGGTTATTTCATCAATACCGTCGCCGCCGTGAACTATCATGACATGTTCCTTGCCAAGTGATTTTGCGGCCCCGGCCATTATTGGACAAAGTTTCTTGTCATAAACCCCTATGACTGCACGTCTTGCATTTGCAGGATTGCACAAGGGGCCGATAATGTTGAATATGGTCCTGATGCCGAGTTCAATCCTTACTGGCATCGCATGCTTCATTGCGGGATTCATTGTGGGGGCGAAAAGGAAGGCTATTCCTATGTTGTTAAGACAGTATTCCATGGATTCCAGCGGGATGTTCAGGTTCAAACCTATTTCGGAGAGGATGTCGGCACTGCCGGATTTGCTTGAAACCGCCCTGTTTCCGTGTTTCGCAACAGTAACCCCGGCCCCTGATGCGATAAAAGCCGCTGCAGTTGAAATGTTGAAGGTCCCTGACGAGTCTCCGCCCGTTCCGCAGGTGTCAATTACCTTGTCGTCCAGACAATGCAGTTTTATGCCGCAGGAATTCATAGCCGCTGCACATCCTCCGACTTCATCCGAAGTCTCGCCTTTCATTCTGAGTGCGGTAAGCCATGCTGCAAGCTTGATTGCCGAAGCATGACCGTTCATGACTTCCAGCATCGTCGCCTTCGACTCTTCAAAGTTCAGGGATTCACCTACCAGCAGTTTCTGGAATGTAATGGAGATATAAGACATGTTTTTTACCTTTTCATTTGGGTGCAGGCATCGACTTGAGTCTGGAATGACTGCTCTTTGCCAGTGCGGTCCATTCATGTGAGGGGAAGAGATCAACGAAATACCCATACCAGTGGGCCGCAGCCATGTATTCGTTGGATTTTTCGGAACTCATGGCGGCCGTATAAATGAAGTAAGGCAGGTTTTTTGACTCCGGAAAATATATGATCGCCTTTTCCGCCAGTTTCCTGGCGTCCGGATACATGTAAATATACATTCTGGTCTGTATCGCCTGTTTTACGTTCTCAGATGATATCTGCCTGTCCGGATTTTTGAAGGCGTCTTCGGCCATTTTATCCGTCCACATGGGAACGGCCGCAATAAACATAACTGCGACAACCGCAAGTATTAAAAACAGTTTTTTCATTTTGAAGCTCCATTTGAACTCTCTTAATCTAGCATGAGACGCTGGAACTGGCAAGGAGGGAGCACGGCACTGGAAATAAAGGATCCCTAGAGTTCGTGTGCGACCATGAACTGGCGGTATAGACGGGCATATACGCCTCCGGTCCTGATGAGATGCTGATGGTTTCCGCGTTCGATGATCTTCCCGTTTTCAAGGACAAGCACCATGTCGGCGTTCCTTATCGTGCTCAGCCTGTGGGCGACTACAAAATTTGTTCTTCCGGCGAGAAGCTTGGACAGCGCATTCTGGAGGCGCTCCTCCGTAATCGCGTCAACCGAACTTGTCGCCTCGTCAAGTATGAAAATCCTCGGATTTGCGAGCATCGCACGGCTGAAACAGATAATCTGCCGCTGACCGAGGGAGAGGCCAACGCCGTTTTCGCCGACCTTGGTCTGGAAACCGTCCGGAAGCGACTCTATCAGGTCAAGACAGTCGATTTTCCGGGCGGCTTCATAGGCGTCCTGCTCTGTGGCCCCGGCTCTCCCGACAAGAATGTTTTCCATGACGGTGCCGGTGAAGAGGAAGTTCACCTGCAGCACGATGCCGAGATGGCGGCGGAGTGAATCGCTGTTAATCTCAAGTATGTCCCTGCCGTCAATCAGTATTTTCCCTTCGCCGGGAACATAAAATTTCGAGATCAGGCTTGTGATGGTGGTCTTCCCGCTTCCGGTGGAGCCGACAAGGGCGATTGTCTGCCCGGGTTCCGCGGTGAAGCTTATGTTGAAAAGCACGGGCCGTGCGGGATTATATTCAAAAGTGACATTCTGAAACTCGACTTTGCCTTCGACTTTATCAAGTTTGACCGCCGACTCGGAATCCTGCCAGTCCGGTTTGCTGTCAAGGAATTTAAACACCCGTTCCGCACCCGCCATAGCAGTCAGCGCCTGGTTGTACTGCCCCGCCAGCGTCTGTATGGGCGAGAAGAACATGTTCGACAGGAAAAAGAACTGGATGAAGCTTTCTATGGTCATGTCATGCGACAGGACGCGTGAACCGCCGAATATGAGCAGCGCCGACAGGAAGAACTGGCTGTTGACGTCAAGCAGCGGCAGAAAGGTGGCCTCCGCCCGCGTCACCCTCAGGCTGTAGGTCGAATGATCGTAGACAAGTTCGCGGAACATCTCCGAATTGAGATCCTGTCTCGTGTATCCCTGTATGATTTTTATTCCCTTGATTGATTCGACAACGGTAGCCGTGACGCGGCTGAAACTCTCCTGGACTGCGCGGTATGCGTTGATCAGACGCAGCCTGAAATAACGGTTCAATCCCCATATTATCGGTCCCATGGCGAGGACGACCAGGAACATTTTCCAGTCATACCAGAGCATCAGTAACGCCGCGGTGACCATGCTTATCCCCTGCACCAGGCTTACGAAGACAACCGACTGTATTCCGTTTCTCACCGCATCCGCATCGGAAGTGTAAATGCTGATCAGCCTGCCAAGCTTCGTGCGGTTGAAAAAGCCCATGGGCATTGAAAGCATATGCTCAAACAGGTCGCGGCGAAGGTCGTGGATCACCGATTCCCCGAGCTCGGAGGCCAGCCTCTGCCTGAAATGGAAACATGCCAGGGTGAACAGGATGAACGCGAAAAAACAGGAAACATATACCATGGTTCCGTGCACGTCATGGTTCATTATGGGGCCGTTTATGATTATTCCGATACCCCAGGTTATGACCGTGAGCTGAATTGCGCGCATTATTACAAGCACGAAAAGGGCATTCCTCTTCACCGCATACGGTTTTGAGTATGAGAAAATGCGCATGAAAATCCCGTAGTCCAGCGGCTTCATGTCGTGCTTGGGATTGTGCTCGCTCTCTTTTTTTATGAAAGAAATTTTTTTATTCTTGTTCATGGCTCTCTTTTCATGGTTTTTCACCCGGACGGATGAAAAAACATATCTTCACTCTAATTTCTTCTTTTCGACTTCCCTATTGCTTTTCTCAGACTTACGCATTCTCAAGCTGATTAATTCCACCAACTTTAGAACTCCCGAACTTTCGCATTTACGAATTGATTTCCAATTACCTACGACTAACGACCAACGACTGACGACCGTTCATTTGTCCCCGTCCTCCGACTGTATTATCGCGCAACGCCGGTAATGCCCCTTTTCCTTTATCAGATCGTCATGTGTACCCCTCTGGATGATTTTGCCGCGGTGCATTACAAGGACGATGTCGGCGCGCCTGAGTACGCTTATCCTGTGGGTGACCATGAATGTAGTTCTGCCCTTCATGGCGCTTTCAATGCCCTCGAAAATCTCTTTCTCGGTCTCCGAGTCGACGGCGGCCGTCGGGTCGTCCAAAAGGAGGATCGGGGGCTCAAGAATGATTGATCGGGCTATCGCAAGCCTCTGTTTCTGGCCTCCGGAGAGATCCGAACCCGATTCGCTTATTATCGTGTCATACCCCTGCGGCAGAGCCGAAATGAAATCATGGGCCGATGCGATTTTCGCAGCCTTCATCACCTCGTCCCTGGTGGCGTACGGATGCCCGAATGAAATATTTGCGGCGATAGTATTGCTGAAAAGAAAACTTTCCTGGAAGACAATCCCGATCTGGCGGCGCAGGTCGTCGAGATCATATTTCCGGATGTCTTTTCCGTCGAGGAGGACGGCGCCCATCTTGACATCGTAGAAACGCGGAATCAGGCTCAGGAGAGTACTCTTCCCGGAACCAGTCGTCCCGAGTATCCCGACGAACTGGCCGGGCTTGATGTCAAAATCCACATTGTCGAGAACCCTCTCGCCGGGCTCGTATTCGAAAGAGACGGATTTGAATGTAATTCCGCCCTGTGATTTCTTCACCCTGACCGGATTCTGGGGGCTGTGGATTTCGACCGGGGCGTCAAGGACTTCAAAGACGCGGTATGCCGCGGCTACGCTCTGCTGGATATTGTCTATGATGCCGGCCAATGTGTTGACCTGCGCAGAAAACCTCTGGAGAAGCCCGAGAAAGACGATGAGTCCGGCTCCGAGCGGAAGCTCTTTCTGAATAACCAGATAACCTCCGTATGCGAGAAGAATGACTATGTTCACCTGGGTCAGAAGATCAATGGTCGGGTGGAAAAGGCTTACGAACCAGAAGATTTTCCCCTTATGGTCCCGGATGGCGCGGTTATCGTTTGCGAGAAGCTTCAGCTCCTCCTTCTCGCGGGCGAAACCTTTGACAACGTGAATTCCCTGGACGCGTTCGACCATGTCGAGGATCATCTTGTCGTTATTGTCGCGGTCCTTGGTGTAGGCGGCCTTGAGCTTTCTTGAAAAATATACCGACACAACCCACATGAGCGGGACGGTGAACATGCACAGCAATGTGAGTTTTACATTGATGAGCATCATATAGGTGACATACACGGTGAGGGAAATCAGTATCACAACACCCTGAATTATCACCCCGTCGATGAAGAGCCTTACCGACTGGACATCCCCGGTGACGCGGTTGATGAGCGTCCCGCTGGACCTTGAATCAAAGAAACGGAAGCTCAGCCTCTGCATTTTCTCGTATATTTTCGCCCTGAGCTCGACGACTATTCCCTGTTGCAGAAGCCTTACAATGGTTATGCTGTACCGATATGTCAGGAAATATCTGATGACCGCAAATGCGATATTCGCAGCGGCGATGACGCAAAGCACTTTCATTGTGTTCCAGTCTTCCGGCGGCTTGAACCCGAAAGGCCAGACCGGGATCTTCGATTTCGCGTCCACCAGATGCCGTATATAGTCAATTCCCACACCGATGAGGGAGAGCCCGAAAATGGTGAATGCCAGAAGGAGGATCTGAAGAAGTATCGCCTTGATGCAACCGGCCCTGTATTGCCAGCTGAGCTTGAGGAGCCTGGTGAATATTTTCTTTTCTATCCGGACCGGTTCTGTTTTGTCGTCTGTCATGAATATGTAATCAAAGGATGTTAAGCGTTATTTAAGGGGATTCCAGTTGAGACTGCGGGATAATATAGTGTCTTTATCCCATAGTTCCATGTTAAAAGCTAAGCATCTGCCGTAGCGCTGTCCTGTTGACTTTGAAAAAAATGCAGGCTTATTTGTTCAGGGAGCGGAGCGCGAGGCGGATAAGATTTTCGCTCGTGCATTCCTTTTGATCTTTGCCGGCGATCAGGTCATGCACCGTCTTTGAGGCCGTTTCATGCTTCAGACCCAGCTGGACCAGTGCGCGAACCGCATCTTCGCCAGCTTTTGAAGCGGCATCAGTAGAGGCGGACTTCACAAACGATGATTCAGGGGATATGTCTTTAACCTTGTTTTTCAGTTCAAGCACGAGAAGCTCGGCCGTCTTCTTTCCGATTCCGCTGATCTGGTTTATGGCCTTCAGGTCGGCATTAAGGATGGCGGTGCAGAAACTCGGGACAGTCATTGTACTCAGGACATTGAGTGCCGTCTTGGGTCCGATTCCTGAAACTGAAAGCAACAGTTTGAAGAGTTGCTTTTCCTGGGCGCTGGCGAATCCGTAAAGCTGAATGTCGTCTTCCTTGACATGCGTATAGATGAGGACTGACGCCCTTTCCCCGATCCGGGGAAGCTTGTCGTATGTGCTCAGGGGTATGAAAACCAGATATCCGACTCCGTTCACGTCGATGAGCATCTCCGTGAAGGCCGACTCCCGTATGATTCCAGTGAGACTTCCGATCATTATTCATCCTTCTCTGCTTTTTATGATGTCGTTAATGAATTTCAAAGCGATGAACATCCAACATTCAACACTGAACATCGAACATCGAATTAAAACTGAATACATTCGATGTTGGAAGTTCGAAGTTCAATGTTCGAAGCTCAAATTATTAAAGTCGCGGCGCTTCGGCCGCCTAATTTCCAAACCTTTTGTTCAGCTCCGAGAAAAAGTCTATCCTCCTGTCTCTGAGGAAAGGCCAGTTCCTGCGGACTTTTTCATTGCGCTTGATGTCGATATCCGTAATCAGGGTTTCCTCACTGTCGACTGCGGATTTCGCAATTATCTCGCCCTGAGGGCCGGCAATGAAGGAATTTCCCCAGAACTGTATCCCCTGGCCCTTTTTTGCCGAAGGCGGGGTTTCGAATCCGACACGGTTGACGCTGATCACTGGCAGCCCGTTCGCGATGGCGTGTGAACGCTGAACGGTGATCCAGGCGTCAAGCTGTCTCTCCTTTTCAGCTTTTTCATCGGCGGGGTTCCAGCCGATGGCAGTTGGGTAGATCAGCATGTCGGCGCCGGCGAGGGTCATCAGGCGCGCCGCTTCAGGATACCATTGATCCCAGCAGACCATGACTCCGAGTTTTCCGATCGACGTGTCTATGGGATTGAATCCGAGGTCTCCCGGGGTGAAATAGTATTTTTCATAATATCCGGGATCGTCGGGAATGTGCATCTTGCGGTATTTGCCCGCCATTTTACCGGTTTTTTCCATGACAACCGCGGTATTGTGGTAAAGTCCGGGAGCTCTTTTCTCAAAAAGGGATATGACCAGAACAATATTGAGCTTCTTGGCTAGTTTTCCAAAATATTCTGTGCCGGGGCCAGGTATCGCCTCGGCAAGATCAAAATTGTCCGCATTTTCTGTCTGACAGAAATAAAGGGAGCTGTGCAACTCCGAAAGGACAACAAGTTTTGCGCCTTTTCGCGCCGCTTTACAAATACCCTCCTCGCTCGCCGCAATTGAGGCCGAACGGTTTTTAAAGCATTTCTGCTGTACGATTCCGATTTTCATGACAATATGGTTTTCCCGATTTTCAGTTGCGATGATTGGTTATAATATTATCGATTTGCTGCTGTCTTTTCCTTTATCGCGTCCCAGTCTTTGCTGCAAGGCATTATGAAAAGGCAGTTTCCTTATACTTCGACCGCTTTCTTCCCTATCCAGTTCAATGTCGGCATGATTACTGATTTAACTCCTACAAGATCGAATTATCTTTCTCTTTATCCCTCAGGGATAACGTAATGCAACCTGTGGCTTCAACCACAGGTAAACCATACACAACCAATCCGTCTTGAAGAGACGGGGTTATTCCCGAATGGCGCTAAGACAAGTCTCTAATTGTCAAGACAGCCTAAAGGCTGGCCTCCAAATTTTGGAGTTCAAACTTTAGTTTGTCTTAGTATTCAGGATGTTGTGCAAGCTAAAGACCTTGTACTCCAACATAATCAATCAGCTTAACAGGGGTAATTTTGCAATTACCTCGGATTATTGAAAATTAATCCGTTACAGGCAGTTATTCAACGTCCTGCACCTCTGACATCATTGAAAACTGATGGTGCTCTTTACGGGAAATTATAATAAATGTTTTTGCGATGTATTAAATATGCCAGTTTCGCTGAAACTGGCGCACGATGCGTTTTCATCCTCCTTCGCTCAAGCTACGGGGGACAGGTCGAAGACGCCATGCTCTGTTACACCTATCACTCCAGTCGACCAGGGCTACAACAAATCTACTGCTGTAGTCGCGGCACTCTGCTGCCGCGTTTCTTTCCCTCAGAATTTCTTTTTCTGTAGTAGTTCCGGCTTGGGTTCGGCCCTGCCTTTGTTCAGTTGATCCGCTTTTTCCTTCAGGATTTTTCCCATGGTTTATTCCCTCCTTAGTACTTATCCGGCCATGACTATATTAAATCATGTAAGATATTTTATGTCCGTATAGTAATGTGTCAGTAACCACGCCCCTCCGGGGATGGGCCGCTAAATGAGGCATTACTGAGCAATGTGTGAATGTCGATAAGTAAGGGCCAGTTAAAAGTAGCGCGGGTCTATCTGACCCGCGACCCTCGGGTCAGATAGACCCGAGTTACTTAAGCGGAAAACCCCAAGTTAGCAACATTTGCACCGTGTGTAATATAGGAGTCTTTATCCAGATATGGTCTGTTAATTCGAAGTGTTGCGGGGGTATCACCCGAATTGCGCTTGGTCAAGACACCTCTGGAGGTAGCGCGGGTCTATCTGACCCGCGTCTCTCGGGTCGGATAGACCCGAGTTACTCAAATTGAATTTTTCTCAGACCGGCTATATGCGATTATAAAGACTAATGCATTGCTCCGTATAAATTTTCAAATCGAAAATTTATATAAAGGACGCAAAATGTCCTATCCGCCGCAGTAGACTCTCGCGAAACTGGGGATTGCAGCAGGAGGAAAATGTAATGGCAAAAAAGATAGACTATTATCCGAGATGTTTCAGATACAGTGACGTACCTGTTTTCCAGGGGCGGAAACTCCTGTACGCCAGCGGTGACATCGAATACCAGTTCTATCTGGAATGGCTGGTCTCGTATCTGGACAATCTGAAGTATGAGGTTCCGGACTGCCAGCGCGAACTGTGCCAGTGGGCTGCGGGGGAAAAACCGCTATATGTCGCGTCAGGCCTGGGCAATGAAGGTTTTGAACATCAGCTTACTATAGGAAACATAATTGACTATGTTGACGGAGGATATTCCTATGTGGAAACGGTGAATGAACTTAGGGGATTCCATGAGGAACGGGTAAAGGAATTTGACGGGGACATTGACATGGTTGATCCGTTTGAAACCTGGATAAACCCCTTCCTGTGGAAAGAGGCGACGCGAGAGGCCATGGAGAGGAAATTGTTTACGAACTGTGCAAGTCATTTCGATCTCGGTTACCGCATACCCTTGGCAATAGCGCTCAGGAGGACGGAAACACTAAAGGAAAAATATGAGATACTCGACAGATTCTATTTTTGCTTCAACGAAGAGGCGTCAAAGTAATAAACGAAACCATTGACAGGAACAGGGTTGACAAGACAAGGTGAAATTGATGCATCCTGAAAATCCTGTAATCCTGTCCGGAGGAAAATGAAAAAGAAAAGATTTCCAGTTTCAAAGGTGATTTCCGGCGGGCAGACCGGCGTTGACCGGGCTGCGCTTGATGCCGCCATGGAAGTCGGAGTTCCGCATGGGGGCTGGTGTCCCAAGGGCCGGCGGGCAGAGGACGGCAGGATTCCGAGGAAGTACAGGCTTAAGGAGACCAAGTCCAGCTTCTACCAGGACCGCACCAGGAAGAATGTCAGGGATTCCGATGCCACATTGGTCTTCTACTGCGGACGCCATCCTGTAGGCGGTTCTAAGCTGACTGTCGAATACGCCGAGAAGATTGGCAGGCCGTGTTATCTGGCGCATATCATGCATGACGATATTGCGGCACATGTTCTCGGATGGATGCAAAACGACGGATTCATAATATGCCGGAGCGACAGATGCATGAGGATTCCGGAGGGTCCCGTCCTCAACGTTGCCGGCCCTAGGGAGAGCGAGTGTCCCGGAATATACAGGAAGGTCCGGGAGATTATGGAAAAGATTCTCATCATGAAGGTGTATCCTATGTCGAACAACGGGTAAGAATGACGCCATAGTATGTCAGGAAGCCTTTTTCCCCGACTTATCATAAATCAGACACAGGAACCAGCATGCCGTAAGAAGAAGCCCGGTCAGCATGATTCCCTTTGAAACGCTTAGCAGGCTTATCAGGAAAAACGAGGTGAACAGCGTGCCGGCTATGCTCCCGGCGGTTGATACCGAATAGACATTTCCTGCCGCAGAACCCACCAGTCCGCTGTCTGTCGCCAGCATTTTCACGAGAACGGGGATGACAGAACCCATGAATATGCATGGAATCATGAAAAGCGCAGTTGAAAGGAGCAGGGCTCCCAGTTTTGGATGCGTCACATGGTTGTAGAACAAATTACAGAGGAAGTAGCCGTAAAAAGGGAACAGCACGATAAGAGCCGAGGGAACAAGGATTATTTTCGACAGGGTCCTTATGCTGGCGTTTTCATCCGCATATTTTCCGCCTGCCGCATAACCGATGCTGAGCCCTGCGAGAAAAACCGATATGATCGCCCCCCATACATGTACGGAACTGCCGTAATACGGGGACAGCACCCTCACTCCGAGTATCTCGTAGGCCATTATCGTGAATCCGGTAAGGAAAGCGATTGAATATAAAATTATTTTAGACATGTAAAAATTCCTCCAAATTCCAAGCACCAAATACCAAACAAATTCGAGTTTTCAATATACAAACAAAGACAAATAATCCAAGAACATGCCTTACGGCATTGACTACGAACAAATTAAATTTCGTATTCGTTGGTAGTTAAGCCCGTAAGGGCTGTTTTTTTGTATTGACATTAAAACCCAGTAATCCATTCATCCATTAATCCAGCCATCCGTCATATCTCCGGATGACGCGTCCTCACTCCATGGTCTCCACTGGGGCGAAATCATCGCTCAAGATTTCCGCATTGTCAGTCATTTTCCTGAGTTCATCCTCTGACATTCTGGTATCAATCATGTCGCACATTTGCAAATTCAGATTTTTTTCGGTCTCTATTTTCAAAGCCCTTTCCTTGAGTTCGGAGTTGTCGAGTTTCCCGTTTACCGGTGCAAATAGAATATAGTTCGTCAGGTTCCCGCAAATGAAAACTGCGAGATTCGGAAAAACACCCAGGACAGTTTTCAACTCGCTTGAAATGAATTTCGGCTTTCCGAGATTTGCGATATTCGCAGTCATTATCCCGGTAGGGGCCAGGGAGTCGCGCACTTTCCGGTAAAATTCCGTGGTTGTCAACTGGAACGGGATGTTTGTGGCGCTGTATGCATCTATGAAGACAATGTCGTATTTCTCATTTGTCCGGTTTATGAAGTCGCGTCCGTCGCCGATGCTGATATTCATCCTGCCGTCCTTTTTAAAGGCGAAATACTTTTCCGCAATATCGGGAATATCCCCGTCGATTTCAACGATGTCAATAACCGTTTCCGGAAAATGTTTCCTAAGGAATCTGGGGACTATGCCCGCCCCCAGCCCTATGAAAAGCACTCTTTTCGGGGGATGGGTTATTGCCGGGAGGAAAAGGGCCGTAAACCTGCAGTAGTTTGAGATCAATTCGTCGGGAGAGTTTGGACTCCATATTCCCTGTGAGCCTTTGTTCGGATTGAAAACCATGTGGCGGAAGCCCCTGCTGTCCTCCTCGACCGCCACCAGGAAATACTGGGTCTGTTTTTCGAACAGTACGTTCCGCTTTTCCGCATGCGGCATGAAAAAGTTGTAAAAGCTCCCCCAGAAGCTTTCACCCTGCGGTTTCTTATCGGCGGTCTTGTCTTCCGCAAAACAGGAAAGTGAAAGGCAGAATATGAGCAGGGGGGCTAAAACCGGTAATTTTATTTTCATTATTTCATTTCAGTTGTTATAGGGTCTCCATTAATGAAAATAACATTATGAAGCGTTATATTCTAACAAATATCAAAAAAAGGATTTCAAAGATGAAAAAAATAATTCTGCAGGTCGCCCTTCCGGTTTTAATGTGTGCCGTTTTCAGTTCTTGCATAAACATAAACTCATTGAACAAGGTTGAACGCGAGTATTCATCGGGCAGTCTGCTGGAACAGGATGAGGATGACTGCTGCGCAGGTTCCGTCAAAACGGAATTGTATTTCGGTTTGCTGAAGCCTGACGGTACAACTGTTTCCGAAGAGGAATGGGATGTTTTTGTTGAAAAGGCGATAAGCCCCATTTTTGAAGGGTTCACCGTAATTGACGCTTTCGGCCAGTGCAAGAATGCCGACGGCAAGATCATCCGGGAACAGACAAAGCTGGTGATAATAGTTCAGGGGGACGGGGGCGAAGACAAGGCGGAGAGAGTTAAAAAGGATTTCAAGAAGGCGTTCCCCAAGAATGCATTTTTCAAAGTAAGCTACAAGGTTTTATCCTCGCTAGACGAAGATGATGGCGATGATTGCGGATGCAATACTGACGACGGGGACTAGGATTATTTCTTTTCCTCATCCATGAATTCCGGGAAATTCTTCTTCATGCAATCGGGGCATATCCCATGTGAAAAGCGGGTGCCTGCATGTTTTGTGATGTAGCTTTCCAGCTTATTCCAATAACCCTTGTCGTCGCGTATGTTCTTGCAGTATGCGCATATCGGAAGAAGGTCGCTCAGGGTTTTGATTTCCGCGAGGGCTTTCTTCAATTCCGCTATCAGGCGTTCCTTTTCAGCTTCGGCTTCCCTCCTTTCGACATAATGCCATACCGTGTCCATAAGATGTGAAAGCTGGTTGGCGTCATCCTGTTCGTAGTCGGTTTCCTTGTTTGCCACCGCGACAACCGCGACGATTTTTTCATTTACAAATACCGGAACCGAAAGGAACCTGTGTAGGGGGGGATGCCCTTCAGGATATCCTTTGCCGAGAGAGTGAGAGGAATGGAGGGCGTTTTGGAAAACCGGTTTCCTCTGTCTGACCGGTTCACTCCATATCCCGTTTTTTTCAAGGCTGTAAATCTTCCCCGGAGAGTGAACTGCCGGAGTTTTGGCTGTTTTTCCCAAACAGGACCTGACGGTGAATTCGTCCTTGCCTTCGTCATAAAGGAAGACATATCCGATACTGCTTTTGGCAAGAGAGATTGCCTCTTTAAGGGAGTAATCCAGGAGTTCCTGAATGTTTTCCGCCTTGTAGCTTGAAATTTTCAGGAGGCTCTCCAGTCTTTCTTCGTCCATCCTCTGCTCGGTGATGTCAATTCCGAGCACTGCAAGGCAGTAAACCTTGCCTTCGGAATCCGGTATTTGGATTATGGAATTGCTGATGACGCGTCCGAAACGGCAGTCTTCGAAACTTACCGGTCTGCCGGAACTTATGGATTCCTGAAAATAGTCTTTTCGCTTTTTCGCCAGATCATATGGGAGATTGTCGAAAATGCTGGTGCCTATAAGCTTCTGCACAGTCTGTCCCATTCTCTTGGCGACAGTTTCATTCACGGCTATGTAATTGCCTTCTGGCGAAACCAGGGAAGCGGATTCGGGGATGGCATTCATAAGAACCCTGAATGTCTCCTCGCTTTTGCGCAGGGTCTCTTCGACTGTTTTCCTCCGGGCTATCTCCTTCCTCAGGCGAAGATTTGCAGTCATGAGGGTTATCAGGATAACGGCGATGACTATCGGAATGAAGATCAGGAAAACATTTTTTAATTCTATGCCAACTGACAGCTTTGCCGTTTTATCCTTTATGGCTTTATGCTCTTCGCGAGATATGGTGCTTATGGCCTTGTTCAGGATTGGGATGAATTTAGGCCAGTCTTTGCGGACGCCGATGCCGCATTTAACGGTAAAAGGCATATCAGCTGCAATCTTCAAATCGGTGAGATGGAGTTTGTTGATGGTGTGAACTGCCGAAGGCATGTCTCCCGCATATGCGTCAACCTCCCCTGTGGCAACCGCTTTCAGCCCCTGTTCGGCGTCAGTTTTCGGGAATAGGATTATTTCACGGTAATTCTTTGCAAGCCAGTAATGGATTTCGTAGTCCCTGTTTATGGACACAGTTTTTCCCGCAAGATCAAAAATACTGCGTATGCGTGTGTTGTTTTTCCTGACTATTATAATGTTGCGCATCTCGGCGAGAGAGTCGGTGAAATTCAGGTAGGCTTCCTTTTCCGAACTCCACGAGACCATGGTGACGACGTCCAGTTCCCTTTTTTTCAATTTGTCGGACACCTGTTTCCGGGTCAATCCGGATTCAGTTTTAAAGGAAACACCAATCCGTTTTTCAAGAAGGCGCATGTAATCTGCGCCCACGCCCACATAATTCCCCTCATTGTCTATTGCACCCCTGAAGTAACTGGGGGAATCCACGCCGAGACGTATGACGGGATGCTGCTTAATCCATTCCTTTTCCGAGTCTGTTAAACGTTTTTCCATCTCTGGAGACTGGGCGGAAAGAAAAGGGGAAGCCGGAAAAATCAGCAGTACGGCCAACAGAATGACAAATTTTATTTTATCAGGGAATGGAGATTTCAAGGAAAATGGGGAATTAAGGGGTTTCATTGTTTTTCTATTGTTTTTCAGAAAATGATGTTTTTGCCATGCTACTTTCCCTGGTTTTGTGGCACGAAAACTGCTTCATTATACAGGGAATATTTCAGATGAAAACCCTATTATATCGTCCTTCGGGAAATATTCATTGCCTTTAATGTAAAAATCGCTGTTTTTGAACTGAAAAGATTGAAAAGAGGCAAATATTTTGATATATTAAATCTGGGAAGATAAATAATAGGATGTCCTGCAGACCAAACACATTTGTGTTGGCGCTATGGGAAGAGCTGAAAAAAAGGAAGGTCAATGAGGGAAACAAAAGAGATAGTTCCTCATGGCGTAAAGCCGTGCTCCGGAAAACTGGCCGGAGAAGCCGGTTTTTTGTCTTTTGGCAGGGCCTGCGTCTTGGGATTCTGCAATATGGCTGTGTTTACAGTATTTTCGACTTTGATCTTTTGGATTACAGCGTCTGCTCTTTTGCCGCTTAGTGCAAATGCGGCAGAACCGATAGCATTCGGAACCGGAGCCACAGCATGGGCGCGAAACGCCCGGATTGGAGGCTTGTCTGTAAATAAAGATATGGCTCAGGCTGAAATCAATCAGCTGATGGCGGCAATGAAGGCTCAAAACGTGACCGTTGTCGAGGCTGATTTTCAAGAAGGCTTATCACGATACAGAACCGAGGAGGAGTTTGACGAATTCCTTGCCCCGATGACGAGGCTCGCCGCAGGTGCGCACGCCAATGACTTGAAAGTCGTCGTGTATTATGCGAGCCTTGAAGTGTTGACCCCCAATGGTGCTAATCCTGAGGTGAAGTCCATGTTCGAGGAACATCCGGACTGGGTTCAGATGGGCTGGGGGGATCCACACGGCGACGGAACCGGCATAGTTGATCCCAAGCCCAATGTGTTTCGCGGAGGGGATCCTTACACGCCGCACTGGATCGAGGAAGGCATGGAAGACGCCTGGATGTCCCCGAGTTCCGCTTACAGGGATTATTACTACGCCCGGCTTAAGAGAATGGCCGGTACGGGAATTGACGGAATATGGGTCGATGTCCCCCTGTACTCCGACTGGGGGGCTAACACCTGGAATGATATAAGTGATGCTGCAAAAGCCAGGTTTACCGCCGATACCGGGCTGGTGGCGCCAACTGAGGAAGGCTGGGATTCGGACGACCTTACCTGGCGACGCTGGATTGCCTGGAGGCACGGGGAACTGACCCGCTTCATAGCTGATGCGGCTTTGGCCGTCCGCACCAATCCGGATCGGCCGGATTTCGTAATTGTCGTTGAAACCCTCCCCACCGATTATGCAGGCGCGACCGTATGGGGGTTGGAGGGGGCCGATTTACGTTCAATAGAGGGTGTAATCTCTGTTTGGGAAGTCAGCACATTAAGCATTAACACCGGCATGCGGAAAGCCCGCGAGGATGACTGGATATCTTACATATCCGTGCAGAAATACATCAAGGCCGCCTCTGGCACTAAGCCTGCCTGGTCGTTTGCTTACGGTAAGCAGGCCGATGATGCAGAACTGCTGGCTGGCGAGATTCTTTCCTCCCGCAACAATGTCTATGAGGTGAAGCAACCGGATATGACGGCAACCGTGGCCCCCGCCTATCGGACAAACTTGTTCGGCTGGATCAAATCAAATGAATCTTACCTGTCCAATACGGCACCGGCAGCCCGTGTCGCACTGCTGTACTCGCTGGCCAGCCGCGATTATGTCGACAAGTTTGAGGGACTGGGACAGTTTGCCACAACGACAGATGGAGGGGATGATTCCTGGTGGAGCAATGCTCCCAGCGAGAGCGCATACGAAAGGCAATATGTGGCGGAATTCCGCGGCATGGTTAAACTGCTGGTTCACAATCATATCCCGTTCGAAGTGGTGGTGAATCCTGCCAGCGCGGCGGAGTTGGCAAAGTATCAGACCGTTATAATGCCGGACTGGGAAGCCGCATCGAACGCCGAGGTCAATATCATTAAAGCTTATGTGGACAATGGCGGGCATATAATTGTGACAGGCCCGAATCCCAGCGGCTGGAACGCTGTCGGTTCATACCGCAATGAATATGCGCTGTCCGCCTACCTTGGCATAGACAAAGTCGCTCTTCCGCCGCCAGTTGTCCCGGGAATACAAAGAATACAATCCCACGGTTCGGGAGAAGCCAGGTATTTCTCGGATCTGCTTGGCAAGAAATATTTCACCAATGCAATTGACGCCCCGGCCGCCGCCGCCAGCCTGCTGGAGGCCATCAATTTCACCAGCACTCCTTGGCTGATCACAAATGCGGATAAAAAAGTGCATATGGAATTGACGCAGGTCGCCAACAAGCTGATCCTGCACCATGTGAATTTCATCGGGGTTGACGGCACCTTAAGCGTACCAAACACCAGCGTTACCACTACCCTTAAGATCCCGGAGGGGAAGGAGGTTGCGGCGGTGGAATTGACTTCGCCGGATAACGCGACCCACGCACTCGCCCCGCTCGCCTATACGAAAACCGGGCAGGGGGTGACTTTCACCGTGCCGCTCAAGAAATATTCAGTCGTGGTCGTATCGCTTGCCGATTTCGTCACGGATGCCTCTTCGCTTAATGTCCTGGAAGGGGGTACCGCCTCATTCAATGTCAAGCTTTCCCTGCAGCCGTCTTCAGATGTCGTTGTCACCGTAGCCAGGACTTCAGGAGACGCAGGCATAAGCGTGAGCTCAGGCGCAAGCCTTACGTTCACCCCCTCCAACTGGGACAGCTATCAGGAAGTGACGGTTGCAGCCGCGGAAAACGCAGATGCTGCAAACAAAAGTGCGGCGATAACCTGCTCTGCAGACGGACTCGTAAGCAGGATCATAACTGCCACGGAAATCAACAATGACTTCTCACTTACAGTGACAAACGACGGGAACGGAACGACTGCTCCCCCTTCCTGTATTGTACAGAAAGACGTAGCCATCAATATCGCCGCCACTGCCTCTGATGAGGCGGACTATCCGTTTGTAAATTGGATGGTCTCCGGCGATGCGACATTCGCAAATGCGAATTCCGCCATTACAACAGTGACACTTAAGGGGAATGCAACGGTCACGGCGATCTTCCGCAAGGCAATTGCAAACGGGACAGCGATAACCGCAATTTCCGGAAACGCAGGAAGCAGACGGGAATACAAGATAACAGTGCCTGTTACGGTGCCCGCCCAGGCGCTCCTTGAAGTCAAGGGCTACGGAGGAACAGGCGACTGCGACATCACAATTTCAAAGGATGCGACGGTTTTGAAATACGCATCCGGCGCGACAAACAATGAAGCCCTGCAGATTGAAAACCCCGTCGGAGACTACATTGTAAGCCTGAATGCGAAAACCGATTATTCCGGCCTTACCCTGCTGGCCAAGTGCTTCAATGCAACACCTGCGCCCCCGACAAAAGTTGCGGCAAGCAAGGGGGCATATCACGACTCGATACTTGTCACCTGGAAGGCGTCGGCCGGGGCGACGGGTTATCTTATCTACAGGTCCGAGTCAAATAACATCCCTGCGGATCCGATAGCCGAAACTGCCGACACCTCCTTCATTGATATTTTTAATCTTGCTGCGGGCAAGATTTATAATTACTGGATCAAGGCGAAAAACGGCACCGTGCCCGGATTGAGCGCCCAAAGTGCCAAGGCCTCGGGAAGCATTTCAAATGCGCCCGTGGCACCGACATCCGTTACGGCTTCAGACGGCACGTATTTCGACAAGATTCGCGTGACTTGGCCAAAGGTGGCGGGAGCAACGTCTTACATGGTATTCCGCACCGTTGCTGCAACGACTGTACCTGATGATACTAATCTTATAGGCAAGACTACAGCCCTGTTCTTCGACGACTTCGGGGACGATATAGCGCCACATAATAAATATTACTATTGGATAAAAGCGAAGAACAACGGCGCTACAACCGCGACCAGCAGATCCAACGAAGGATGTCTTTCCAGCAAAGGGCCTGCAAAGGTCACCGCCAGCACCACATACGCGGACAGGATAGTTGTAACCTGGGCGGCTGTTCCGGGAGCAACATCATACGACGTCTACCGGGACACAGTCAGCAAATTCACCGAGAACATGGTTAAGGTCGGCAACGCTGTGGAAGCTCTGACCTGCAAAGATGCGCCTCTTGTGGTCGGCACCTATTACTACAGGGTCAAGGCGAAATACGGCAGTTACGAGAGCGACTTCAGTTCGACGGCTTCGACGGGTAAAGTCGGCTTGTCGGCACATCCCGACGCCACGCCCCTAGTCAACGGAACGGTTTCGGAGCTCAGCGGCATCAGGGGGAAAGGCAGCTGCTTGTACTTCTCCATGGAGGTGCCCATTGACACCTCCAGGCTTGTAGCGACGCTAGACGGAACGACAAACGCGTTGGAAAACGACTGCAACCTTTTTGCGAAGTTCGCAAACGTGCCGACCTCATCTTCATACAATGCGAAGGGCGTGGAGAACAAGGACAATGAGACACTGTCCGTCAGCAATCCGTCCCCCGGCACTTGGTACTTCCTTCTCTACGGGGCGACAGAATATGACAATGTGACACTGACAGTAAACTGTTATTCCGTTACAGACATTGTGCTCTCACAAGTTCCTTCCAACGGAATGACTGTTCCTTTTACTGCAAGTTTCAAAGGTCAGGTTGTCGATGAGACAGGCAAAACAGGGATAGCCGGGCTTTCCATCCAGGTCAGGAATCCCGTTACGGGAGCGACAGTCTGGCTTCCGGCGAAAACGGACGCAAGGGGATTCTTCACTTATTCCACTGTGATAAACTCCGGAGGAGAATACACGTTCGACTTCTTCTTCACAGGGATGCCGGACACCGCCAAGGGAACCGCGAGCCATACTGTGTGGACGCAGAAGGGCTGTCTTCTTGCTGATCCTGGCAGCTTCTTCGATTCCTCGGCGTATTTGCCGGCGACACCGGTGCCTCTAGTCCAGAACGACAGACTTGGACTTCAGGATTTCCTGAGCACCCGTAACGGCTGGGATGAGGATGCCATTGATCCGACCAGTGAGACGATGTGGGTCAACAATACGCTGGCGAAGGCGAAGGATGATGTGAAATTGCTCGGGAAGCTTGACGACGGACTTTACATGTTCTTCTACGGCGTAGAAGGTGCAGGTGTCGGGAACGATCTTACAGTGACATCCGCACTCTCTGCAGTTCCGTTTGTTGTGCATGTGGCTTCAGATAAACAGGAAAATGTCATAGCCAATCTGACTGATCTGGGTCTAATAGACCCGCTTGTCGCTGCAAATATCACAAGCGGAGGTGTCGGAGTTGTTGCGATTACGGCTGTGAATAATCCGGATGAGAACCCGCTAACCGGTCTTTATGATATCTCTCTATTTGCCGACCAGCAGTTAGAACTTCTAGCAGATGTCGCAGGAAAATCCGGGACATCCGGGATTACGGTCGTCAATAATTTGGATGTCCAGGCTAAACAGGCTACGATAACACTTGCCAGCGGGAAAAAGATCAACGTGATTGTTTCGTCTTTCTCAAAGTAGTAAAGACAGACTCTCCAGTTCATCCCGGCAATACTCACATTGGCGTCCCGCCTTTAAGCACTCCGAGCCATATGTTTCTGCCATGTCAATGTATTTGACGGTTCTCCTTTTCTTGTGGTTTCCTACATGCAATCTGCTGTATGCCAGCAGTAAAACCGCTTTCTTTCCCTGTTCCTTATCTTTCCCGTAATCATACCCAAAACTGACAAGTAAACAAAAAAAATGGAAATTTTGCCATCCAGCCAGAAAGATTGGCGTGAAAAATGCTCAAGTCAAAATTTAAAGTAAATAAAGAACGGGCATAACATGAATGGCGCTGCAAGTAAAATAGTTGTGCTTATGACATTGTTAATTTGCTTTGCATTCCAGAGTGCCAATGCAGTGGATTACTATGTTGCAAAGACCGGCAGCGACAGCAATTCCGGAACAGCCGCCAGTCCCTGGCTCACCATCCAAAAGGCTGCAAATTCCGCAGTACCGGGATCCACTGTAAACATCATGGCTGGAACATACAGCGAGAAAGTCAACATTGGCGTTTCAGGCAGTGCATCGGCCGGATACACAACTTTCCGGAATTACGGGACGGACTCCGTGATTTTGGATGGCACAGGTCTGGGTGTGTCGGGAGATGAGGCTATGTTGAGAATTGACAGCAGGTCATACATCTGTATCAAAGGACTTCAGATCTGCAACCTTAAGACTTCCATCAAGGGCAACGTACCCATGGGAATCATGATAACCGGAACTGCCGGAAACATCGAGATTCGAAACAACTATATCCACCACATCGCCAGCACAGCCGCCATAACGACAGGCGGGAACGGACGGGATGCACATGGGCTGGCCGTTTACGGAACTAGCGGAACCACACCGATCAGCAACCTGATAATCGACGGTAACGAGGTCGCCTTTTGCACGCTGGGATCAAGCGAGTCTCTTGTGGTCAACGGAAATGTGGACAATTTCCAGATCACCAAGAATGTGATTCACGACAATGACAACATCGGAATAGACTGCATCGGCTTCGAAGGCACTGCCCCGGCCAACGATCAGGCTCGAAACGGCATTGTGAAGGGTAACACGGTCTACAATATCACCTCCTACGGCAATCCGGCCTATGGAAACGAGACTGCGGCAGACGGCATATATGTGGATGGCGGACGCGACATTGTAATCGAGCGAAACATTGTTCATCATGTCGACATAGGGATCGAAGTGGCAAGCGAACACAGCGGGAAAACAACCACCGGAGTCGCAGTTAGGAACAATCTTGTCTACAGGTGCAATTACACCGGCCTGGCCTTCGGCGGATATTCCACCTCGACAGGGTCAACGGCCAACTGCTCTTTCACAGGCAACACCCTTATCCAGAACGACACCTCTAATT
>JBAZRS010000005.1:0-3319 GCA_041662825.1 Victivallales bacterium
GAATAGGCGAAGAAGCACCAGAGCCTCCCCTGCGGATCTGCCCACAGGTTTCCACCCAGTATTGAACGTATGAAGCCGTTGGGAGTGTTAGGCTCCTTGATGATGTAACGCGGTTCTGACCAAGTCGCGCCGTCGTCGTCGCTGGAGGCCATCATCAGGAAAGCCTTCTGTCCGTCTTCGCCGCCGAACCATGAAACCCAGAGCCTTCCCTTGGGAGTTCTGGCGATGCCGGAACTCATGGTGAAGTCATTGCGTTCCGGGAGATGTTCCGGCTCGTCAAATTTCCTTATTCGCGGGGGCACGAGAAGAAGAGGTGCATCCTCCATCACTTTCTTCTGAATCAGTTTCGACCCGCGCAAATCTTCACGCAGCTCGCGGGGACCTCCGGCTCTCAGGGTGAAACTGGAAGTGCCGCTGACAACCTTGACGGCAATCAGGTTGCGTCCCGCCTTCAGGTGCACCATAAATGAATGGATTAGACTGCTGGGGTTCCCTTCGTTTCCTTTTTCCAAAGTGTCGTATACGGCAAGACCGTTCAACCACCATTTCATCCACCAGTCGGCGCTGGCGCATAATGTGACATCCATTTCCCTGTCGATATCAATTGCCGTAAGCAAGTATGCGGTCTTGCCTTCTTTTCGTCCGCCAAGCTGTGCGCCCAGATCCAGTTCGGAATTGTGATTGGGCGAATCGCCGGAAGAAACTTTTTTCCCCTTCAGAAATTTACCGGAAACAAGCAGTTCCTTCGGAAGCTCCGTAAGGGCCGTGAAATCCGGTTCCGAATCGTTGAGCCCCAGCGGACCAAACAAGACCCATTCATCAGGAAATTCAAAATCGCCTATAATGTCATCCTCTTTCAATTCTTTCATGATTTCACCTATTTGACTGCCGTTTGCAATAAGGTTTTAAGTTGTTCAAAGGTAAGCTTCGGGTCAAGATTGCAACCTTTTCCTTTGTATCCGCCCGGAACCGCGACAGAGCCTTTATCGAACTGGTATTTGGCGTTGACCTCATCCAGCGTCTTGAACTTGCTGTTGCCGACCTGGTAGAGTCCTTTCGGTGCAAATACGTTGTCCGTGCTGCTGAAAAGTTCGGCGGACAGATCCTTCATGAATAGCAGGTTGGTCTCGCAGTCGATGAACACACAGTTTTTGATGGAAACCGTGCCGACCGTGCTGAAGAATCCGCCGTGCTTGAAGCCGATGACGGTGCAGTTTTCCATGATCAGCGATCCCTTGTCGGTCACCGAAACGCCGACATTTGCGGAGTTGGCTTTGCTCCGGTCGCTCTCCTTGATGATGACGCAGTTGGTCAGCTTGAGAACCGCCTCGCCTTGTACGCTTACATAACCGTCGCGGAGGATGCAGGAGTTCATCTCATACCCTTTGCCCGTTCCCTTGAATCCGGCTGAGGCGTTGGGCCCGAAAAAACAGCCGTAATAGCGGACGTTGCAGGACTCGCCGTTCTGGAAGGTGACATCCAGGCAGCCGCCGCAGAGCGCGTTGGCGAAAGACGAGAAACGGATGTCCGCCCCGGCGGTGCTGTGCGCGCTGATGCACTGGTCCATGCACCAGGCGGCTTTTACATTCTCGAAAACGATGCCGGTGCCGCGGCTGGAGTCGAACGAGTCCGAGGCGTTCCATTCGGCAGTCAGGTTTTTGATGGTGATGTAGCTGCCGTTGACCAGGCAGTTGTTGTTGTCCGGGGCCTCGATCTTTACGTCCGCCGGAGTCTTGCCGGGGGGGAGTTTGACAAACAGATAATTGTGCAGGTCGGAGAAGCCCTTCTTCGCCACATCATAGTGCAGGATCAGCAGGCAGGTGTTTTCCTGCAGTTCTTCGCGCTTGGTGACGCACGGAATCAGTTTGCCGTCGAGCCGGACGAACGGAAACCCGGCGTAGTAGCCCTTGGCAAACATCGCCACGCAGTTGTTCGGATATTTCAGGCTGTAGATGTCATCGCCCTCCGGTTTCCACATTTCCGCATTGAAGTGTTTGATGAGTTCGATCCTGGCGTCGTGACCGTCGACAACCGTCGGCTTGTCCGGCGTGCCGGACAGGTTTTTTTCGAAAGAACCGATTTTTTCCCGATATGGTTCACTATTCGGGGTCAGATGCAGTGTGTCGCCGCCCTTCATGCGGTCCATGCCGCATTTGATTGTGAGGAATGGCGCGTCCTTCGACCCGGCATTACTGTCGTTGCCTTTGGTGTTGTCGACATACCAGTCGGCGGAAAAGAGGCAGCCTGCGGCAATCATGCACAAAGCGGAAAGGACGGTCTTCTTCATAATCATGTTTATTCTCCAAGTTGAAAGTGAAAACGGCAGATTTTGAGGTCCGACCTTCAATTGCTGGGAACTTCGATTTTCACAATGCCTGAAGATATTCCTGTGAGTGTTGAAATTCAAAGCGGAAGCATGGGAAAATATTTTAAAATCCCGTACTCCAGTTTTGCTGCGTCAATGGAATTGAAAACACAATAATAAAATTTCAAAGGAATTCATTTCCGGAAAAGTACGATGCGGAAAGGCCCAAGTTACTCAAGAACTGTTCCTTCGCTAATGATTTCCCCGTTGGAGTTCACAGCTTCAGCGTGCTCCACCTCTTGAATTTCAAGACACGCTGAAGCTGTGAACTCCAACAAGAGTCGCACCGAGGCGGCAAAGTTGAAAGGAATGACTGAATAATACTCTGTTAGAACAAGGCCCATCTTCAAATGAATCCTGTTACCCGTTTTCATAATTACGATGTATAATATTACTGTTGCGATATGGAAGACATTTCCATTGTGAAATTTATAAAAGGAGATAATTATGGATGCTGACGATATCAGGAAATATGGTATGGGGTGCCTGGTACTGATGCTGGGAGTGTTGTGTTTCATCTATATGGCGCCTTTCATGAGGCGAAGCAATACTGTGCCAGCACCGGAAGCAGCGCCGAAGGTCATGCAGGAAATGGTGATTTCCGCTAAGGAAACTCATGTTCCGCCTCCGCCTAAGCCTCAAAAAACTCCCGCGCAGATACTTGAGGAATTGTCTTATGGAAAAGATCAGGCAAAGGTCTATGAGCTTGCGATAAAATATTTCCGGGAAGGCACGGAAGAGGAGAAGCTCGCTGCAATAAAGACTCTGCCTTCCCTGAATATGAGGCTTTTCGAAGAGGCATGCGCCAGAAAATCCCTGGAAGATGCCTTGAAGATCTGCAGCCTTACCTTGGAAATCAATGCGCAGTGCGTCCGGCTTGATGAAAAGAAAATTCCGCCAGGGCTCAAGGACGGTATCCGCTACATGAAGGAGAGAATCCGGGAAATGGGTATC